>JAFQIF010000061.1 GCA_017397695.1 Clostridia bacterium | reverse complement strand
TTTGATTCTGACACAGCTTTGAAAGAATTTGTGTAGTCTGAGAAATTCTTTCAATCTGTACCGGAATCGTAATTGTCGCCTTCGGCTCCGCTCCGATTCTTGCTTTTTTCTTCGATTGGGTTACGTTGGGGATTTCATCCCTTGACCCTTCTTCGCTTCGCGGCGGTTTCAAGATTCTTTAATGAACTTTCTATCCCTTTCGCGCAATAAAAAAACGCCGGAGAATCCGGCGTGGCAAAGTTTGCTGAATTACAGACGGGACAGCATGGTCGCGTTGTACTCGTAGCGCAGGTAGCTGCCGACCTCACGGGAGGAGGACTGGCCGTCGAAGATGGACAGGAGCTTGGAAGCGCCGAACAGAACGGCGAAAACGAAAAGAACAGTCAGCATGAGAATGCCTCACTTTCATTATTTTGCAGGATGTTGTTGTTGGCGGCACGGGTCGCACTGCCGCTTCTTTGTGAGGCTATTATAGCATGGAAAATGCTGGTTGTACACTGTTTTTTCTAAAAATATCAAGAAAACTTTGCTTGGTCACAAAAATGCACCGCCGCGGTTCGCAGGCCGTTTTCAGGCCGGGAATTTGCATAATCAGACCTGTATAGTTGCATGCAAGCTGCAAATATAGAGAATAAAATGCAGGACATACGTGAATTCTATTCATGTATACTGATTCGAACATGAAAACAGCGGCTAAAAAGCCGCTGAAAATCGATGAACCCGGCACAGAAATTCCGGCTTCCTATGCTTATTTTTTACCCTTCGGGTTTCCATTGGCGTATTCGCACCAGGGAGCAAGCGTACAGCTTTCGCAGGCGGGCTTGCGCGCGGCGCAGACGCGGCGGCCGTGGAAAATGATCCAGTGATGCGCAAGGCTCCATTTGTTTTTCGGGATGTTCATCATGAGCTGCTGCTCGGTTTTCAGCACGTCGCCCGCATCGGCCAGACCGAGACGATTGGATACGCGGAACACGTGCGTGTCCACAGCGATGGCGTCAGCGCCGAAGGCACAGCTCATCACGACATTGGCCGTCTTTCGGCCGACACCCGGCAGCTGCGTCAGCTTTTCGTGATCGGCAGGCACTTCGCCGTCATAGAGATTAACAAGCGTCTGTGCGGTCGCCACAAGGTTCTTCGCCTTGTTGTGATACAGGCCGCAGGTGCGGATATAGCCTTCCACATCCAGAGGATCGGCCTTGGAAAGCGCATGCGCATCCGGATAGGCATCAAATAGCGCAGGCGTGACGGCATTGACCTTGACGTCCGTGCACTGCGCGGAGAGAATCACCGCAACGAGCAGCTGGTAGGGATTCTCAAAATGCAGCGCAGGCTTTGCATCCGGATACAGGCGCTCAAGCTCCCGAAGAATATGATCAAATGTGCCAGACATGAAGACCGCTCCTTTGCATATGGACTGTCTTCATTATAGCCAGCGCAGGATGAAAACGCAAGCGTCAGCGCGGCGCGGACAGCGGCGTCAGGCGCATCTGACGCGTGCCGTAGTGATCCACCCGGTAAAAGCCGATCAGCGCGCCGGGCGCCAGGCGGCGATACACGGAGAGCACCTGCGGATATTGATTCAGATCAAAGCGCACGGACAGGCCGCAGCCCAGGGCGACCTCGCGCGGCGTGGAAATAATGCCTGCGGCAAGGCCTGCGCGGCGCAGCGCATCTTCCAGGCGGAGCACATGTGTGCGCGAGCGAAAAGAAGCGATACCAAAGGATGATTGCATCATCGTTCCCTCCCGTGGGTCTACCTTTCGGCAGCCCTCATATACTCCAACGTATGCCCGCGATGTGCACGGCGTGCTTTTTCTGCTGCGCAGCACAACCGGTGTGAAGCGGAATGAGGTGCGGGACAGTGTCCCGGGAAAGGATCGCAATGATTTATCTGGATAATGCAGCCACCAGCTTTCCCAAGCCGCCGGCGGTTGCGCGCGCAATGGCGGATACGCTCACGCGCTGCGGCGCAAACCCCGGAAGGGCGGGCCATGTGCTTTCGCTGCGCGCGGGCAGGATCGTGGAAAGCTGCCGGGAGGCAATTGCGCAGATGCTCGGAGAGCGCGATGCGTCGCGCGTGGTCTTCTGCCAGAACGCAACAGATGCGCTCAATACTGCAATCCACGGCGTCGTGCGTACGGGCGATCACGTGATCGCAACGCTGCTGGAGCATAATTCCGTGCTGCGCCCGCTTTCGGAGCTCTCGCGCAGCGGCGCGATTACACTTACGCTTGTCCCGCCGGATGCCAAGGGCATGATCCGCGCAGGTGCTATTGAGGCGGCTATGCTGCCCAACACGCGCCTGGTTGTGATGACGCATATGTCCAATGTGCTGGGTGTGCTGCAGGATGCCGCGGCTGTGGGCGCGGTATGCAGGCGGCACGGCGCGCTGCTGCTGCTGGACTGCGCGCAGACGGCGGGCCATGTGCCGCTGCGGCCCATACAGTGGGGCTGCCATATGCTGGCGCTTCCAGGACACAAAGGGCTGCTCGGCCCGCATGGAACGGGCGCGCTGTGGGCAGCGTCCGGCGTACGCGTCGCGCCGCTGCGCCAGGGCGGAACGGGATCGGCGTCCGAGAGCATGTTTCAGCCGAGAATGATGCCCGACAGCCTGGAATCCGGCACGCTTAATCTGCCGGGCATTGCAGGCCTGCATGCGGGTATGCGCGAGGCGCTGGGCCATATGCAGATGACGCACGCAAAGATCGTGATGCTGTGTGATCTGCTGCGCAATATGCTGCTGGAGATTCCCGGCGTGCGCGTGTATACGCCGGAGGACGCCATGCTCGTCAGCTTCAATGCGCAGGGCGTGGGTTCGCAGGAACTTGCGTCGCTGCTGGACACAGAAGGAATCGCTGTGCGCGGCGGACTGCACTGCGCGCCGGGCGCACATCGCTTTCTGGGCACGCTGGAAAGCGGCGCTGTGCGGATAAGCCCCGGCGCATACAATACGCGGGACGAGATCGTCAGACTGGCAAAACTCGTGCATGGGGTGACAAAATGAAAGAATGCAAAATAGATGAGGAATTGGTATAAATTCGGAAAAGCGGAGAAAAATGAGTAAAAAATCAAAAATATGCAAGAAAAATAAATAATTATGTCAATTTTGTCTTGCAAAGACGGCTTGGGATTGATATAATAACGAATAATGGAAGTCCAGCCAAAGAGCGCGTACGTATGCAGCGCGAGAATCCGGATAGGAGATAAGACCATGAGTGAACCGAGCCGTCTTCTGATCATTGCCCCTCAGGGCGTTGCCAGCAAGCTGCAGGACATTCTTGCCACGGCGCAGATTGCGCCGGCTGCCGTATACTGTACGGGCGAGGAGGCGCTTTGCGCCCAGGAAGATCCGCAGGCGCTGGTGCTCACGAGCTGGCGGCTGCCGGATATGACCGGCCCGGAACTGGCTTGGAAGATCAAATCTGCAGGTGTGATGATGATCGTTCCGGGCGACTATGATCCTGCGGAGCTGGAAAATATCGACGTGCTCACGCTGCATAATCCCATCAGTCAGGATGCGCTGATTCAGGCTGTGCGTGCGATGTGCTACTGCGGCGGGAAGCTGTGCGCACTGGAAAAGAAGGTGCTCAAGCTGGAGCGGCAGCTGGCGGAGCGCAAGGTCATTGAACGCGCGAAGGGCAAGCTCATGGATCTGCTGCATCTAAGCGAAAAAGAAGCGCACTACCGCATGCAGAAAAAGAGCATGGATACCGGCAGACGCATCGTGGATATTGCGCAGGAGATTCTGGAAAACGAAGAGATTGCGGTATAAACAGGCAGCCCCGTTTCCAAAGAGGGAAACGGGGCTGTTTATGGATATACATCTGTGCTGCAATTACAATCCAATTATCCTGAAAGGAGCGAATGCGCATGAAATACAAGGGCGAAGCGCCGCTGCGAAACGGCGGCACGCTCATTCTGCGCAGCCTGCACGCCGCAGACGCGGACGAGGCGGTTCGCATAGGCAGACGTACAGCGGGCGAAACGCTGAACATGATGCGCTATGAAGATGAGTGGATCATCACGCCGGACAAGGAGCGGGAAATCCTTGCCGAAATGGAGAAAGCACCCAAGGCGCTGATGCTCGGTGCATTCCTGGATAACCGCCTTGTGGGCATGGCGAATATGCGTCCCGTTCATCCGGGCGATCGGGCGCGCCACCGCGCCGCAGTCGGCATTGCCATCCTGAAGGCGTATTGGGGCCTGGGCGTTGGCACGGCGATGATGCAGGCATTGATCGCCGCGGCAAAGACGACGGTGCTGGAGCAGCTGGAGCTGGACGTGATCAGCACAAACGAGACGGCCATTCGCCTGTACAGGCGCGTTGGATTTGTCGAATACGGCCGCCATCCGCGGATGATGAAGTACAGGGACGGCACATACGCCGATACCCTCCTGATGATGCTTGATCTCCGCCGGACGCCGTGATATACTATATACCATCAAAACAAAAGGAGGGCGTACCGTGGGCTGGAAGATGCGTGTCGTACGGGTCCAAAAGGGTTCCTGCATGCAGTCTCACGGGAGAAGTGCGCCCTTTTGGGCAGCCGGCGGCCGCTGAGCCTGCCGGAAGACCTGAATTGCAGGACGCAATCTCCCGATCAAACGAACCATTCGATTTGAAAGGGAGTTTTTTATATGTTTTCAATTCGCAGACAAATGATGCAGCTGATCAGCCTTTCCGCGCTGAACAGCTTTCGCCTGGCAGGCGTATGGGTGGCGCTGCTGGCGGCGCGCGGCTTTACCATGGTAGAAATCGGCATTGCCGAGGGCGTGTTCCATGTGGCCAGCCTGCTGTTTGAAATTCCTTCAGGCGTGATTTCCGACGTATTCGGGCGCAAGTATTCGCTCGTCTGCAGCCGGCTGATGGGCATGATCTCCTCGCTGCTGATGGTTTTTTCCAAAGGATTGCCCGGCGTATGCCTGGCGCTGGTGTTTGCGGCCTTCAGCTATAATTTTGAATCAGGCGCACGGGAAGCGCTGGCCTATGACAGCCTGAAGTCGCACGGCAAGGAAGCAGAGTATCTGCGCTACAGCGCTGCAGACATGGCGATTTACCGTGTAGGCGGCGCAAGCGCATCGCTGCTGGCGGGGCTTTCGCTGCTGCTGGGCTACAAGACAGCCAATCTGATTGACGCCGCGCTAGACTTTGCCTGTCTGCTGATTGCGCTGCAGCTGCGTGAAGTGCGCCTTGAGCCCATCCGGTGGGAAAAGAGCGCGGCACAGCGAATTGTATCATGCGTACGGGAATCGGTGTTTTTTTTGCTGACGCACAAGCAGGCGCGCAGAATTATGCTGGCCAACGCCTTTGCCGGAGCGATCTCGATTCTGCTGTCGTTTTTCCTGCAGGCCAAGCTGCCGCAGGCAGGGCTTGAGGCTGCCCATCTGGGTCCTGCGCTGTTTATCATAGGGCTCGGCGGTGCAGCAGGAACGCGGTTTGCGCTGCGTGCAGCCAGGCTTCGCTATCGGCGGCTGTATACGCTGTGTCTGAGCGGTGTGCTGCTGGGGCTTTTGCTGGGCGTGAGCCGGATCCCGCTTGCGATGATATTGGGCGGATTCATGGCTGCGGCGATGGATGATCTTTTGCAGGTAAGGACGGATAGCCTGCTCAACGACAGGTTTCCTTCGTCACAGCGGGCGACGCTGGTGTCGGTATCCTCGCTGTGTTTTTCGCTGGTGATGATCGTGATGTCGCCGCTGGCGGGATGGATGTTCGATGTGCTGTGAGTCATAAGGGATAGAAAGTTCATTAAAGAATCTTGAAACCGCCGCGAAGCGAAGAAGGGTCAAGGGATGAAATCCCTTGTCAGGGGCTTGGGAATGAAATCCCCAACGTAACCCAATCGAAGAAAAAAGCAAGAATCGGAGCGAAGCCGAAGGCGACAATTACGATTCCGGTACAGATTGAAAGAATTTCTCAGACTACACAAATTCTTTCAAAGCTGTGTCAGAATCAAAAG
>JAFQIF010000060.1 GCA_017397695.1 Clostridia bacterium | reverse complement strand
TCTGACCAAGGAAGAGGGCGGCCGTCACACCCCGTTCTTCAACGGCTATCGTCCGCAGTTCTACTTCCGCACCACCGACGTTACCGGCAACATCAAGCTGCCGGAGGGCGTTGAGATGGTCATGCCGGGCGACAACGTCGACATGGAGTGCACCCTGATCACCCCGATCGCTATGGAAGAGAAGCTGCGCTTCGCTATCCGCGAGGGTGGCCGCACTGTCGGCTCCGGCGTCGTTACCAAGATCTTCGAGTAATCGATCATCTGGCACAGCGCTAAGTAGCAAATAGAGAGAGTTCCGAAAGGGACTCTCTTTTTTCTTTATGGATAATTGCATAGAAACAGCAAGAAGTTAGTGAAATGAATGCGAATTGACAAAGACGTTAGTGAATGTGAGAGGAAAAAACCTTTTGGTGTGAGTGGTCCCTATGCGATAATACACTTGCAACGAGGAAGGAACAAACTTCCGGATAAGGCAAAAAAGACAACCAGAAACAAAGCAACAAAAGGAAACAAGATTTGAGGAGGAAAAAAAGATGAAGTCCAAGCGTTTTGTCGTGATCATGTTCGCTATCCTGCTGATCGTGGTTCTGCCCACTTCTGCCTTTGCCCTTTCCAGCAGCTCTGCAGGAAGCTACAACTACAACTATGCTGCAAACCAGACTGGTAAGTCGGCACGGGATTTTGTGATCAGCTTTGCAGATGAGACGGAAATCGGTTACAAGGATACCTGGAATATCTACGCTGCACCGGCGCTCAATGCGGTACGCGGCGCGGGCGGTAAGGCCAGCGTGTATACCTCTGAAGGCGTGGACAGCGCCGGCTGGCATGGCGCCTGGCTTCTGGTTCGCTATGAGAAGAGCAACGGCGGCTTCCGCGTGGGCTGGGTGCCGAGCACGCAGATCACATCCGGCCGCATTCAGGCGACCCGCAATGTGAATTTTGCATACTGGACTGTGACCCTTGAAGAAAACTGTATGCTCACGGATGACCCGCTGCTGGAGAGCGAGGCGCTGGCCTATGCCAGCGCAGGCGAACAGCTGACTTACCTGGCTTATTACCGATTCAACGGCGGCAGAGAGTACGCCTACGTGCAGGGAGAGCTGGATGGCCGTCCGGTTTGCGGATTCATTCCCTTCAATGCGATTGCCTGGTGAAAGACAGAACGACAGAAAGACAGGCTGTACTGCCTGAACAGATAATGCGGACAAATGGCTGATCAGCAATTGATCTGCAGCGATGACTGTTGTATAATTAAAATCATATAAAACTACGCTTTCAGGGAGGAAAAAATGATGAAGATCAAGCGCTTACTCGTGATCGCAGCGGCTGTACTGCTCGTCGTGATTCTGCCGGTTTCCGCAATGGCACTGACAACGGCGGATTCCTGGGGCACTTCCAGGGCGGACAGCTATGTACCCTACAGCACTGCATCTGCCAGAGATTATCAGATTAAATTCGGCAAAGAACATCATGTGGGCAACAACGACACATATCCTGTGTATTCTGCGCCGGCGCTTGATGCAGTACGCGGCGGAAACGGCAAGGCCTCTCTTCATACGTCCGGCGGCATGTACAGCGCCGGCTGGGAGGGCGCCTGGCTGCTGGTTCGCTATGAGAAAAACAACGGCGGCTATCGCGTGGGCTGGGTGCCGCGCAGCGAGCTGAATATGCGCGGCATTGAGGCGTCCCGCAGCGTGGATTTTGCTTACTGGACGGTGACGCTGGCTGAAACCTGCTACCTGACCGATGATCCGCTCTACGAGAGCGAAGTGCTGGCCAAGGCTTCTGCCGGCGAGCAGCTGACCTATCTGGCCTGCTATCAGTACGGAAGCGGTAAGGAATACGCATACGTGCGCGGAGAACTCAATGGAAGACCGATCTGCGGCTTTATTCCGTTCAGCGCGATTGACTGGTAAAACCGATGCGAATAGAGGGACCGGCTGAAAAGCCGGCCTCTTTTTTGAGTTATTTTTAGATTTTTTCGGAGCGTGAATGAGAAAACGGGAGAAAACGGGAGAAAACGGGAGTTTGTCTGCGTTAATCAAAAAAATCTCAAAAAAATGGGTTGACAAGTATAGTCGCATCGCGTATAATGATCAAGCATGTTTGGCAGGCACTTATTCGGCCTGCATTTCTGAAAAGGAGGTGTCTTGTACATGGCTGCTGCTGGTGTTCGCGTGAAGATCACGCTGGCCTGCACGGAGTGCAAGCAACGTAATTACAACACGATGAAGAATAAGCGCAACAATCCGGACCGTATCGAAATGAGCAAGTACTGCCGTTTCTGCAAGAAGCATACGGCTCACAAGGAAACCCGCTAATTCTGGCATCAAGACGGACAAGGATGTGAAAGAGATGTCTGAGAACAAGGAAGTCAAAAAGACTGAGAAGCCTGGCTTCTTCAGCCGCGCTGTGAGCTTCTGCAAGGCCCTGCCGGCGCGCATTTCCGGCGCGTTCAAGAACATGGTGGCTGAGCTGAAGAAGGTTGCGTGGCCGTCCAAGAAGGACCTCATCAACTATTCGATGGTCGTCATCGGATTCGTCTTCATTCTGGCGCTTGTCGTCGGTCTGCTGGATACCGCGTCTTCCTTCGTGGTCAAGCAGCTCATCGAGCTGTAAGACTCAGGGAAAGAGCGAGGAGGGTTTGACATGACGGACGAGAAGGCTCTGTGGTATGTCGTTCATACCTACTCGGGCTATGAAAACAAAGTCGCCAACGATCTCGTCAAGACGGTTGAAAACAACGGCATGGGCGATCTGATTCAGGACGTCACGGTGCCGATTGAGGAAATCGTCGAGATCCGCAATGGCAAGCCTCATACCATTCAGCACAAGCTGTTCCCCGGCTACGTTCTGGTCAAGATGATCAAGACGACTGAGACCTGGTACATCGTGCGCAATACGCGCGGCGTTACCGGCTTTGTTGGCCCGGGAAGCGAACCGATTCCGCTGACGGACGAGGAGTTTGAGCGGATGACCAGCTGCCAGGGCACCATTCGTGTCGATCTTGAGCCGGGTGATTCCGTGCGCATCAAGACCGGCAGTGTGGAAAATGCCATCGGCACGGTTGAAGAGATCAACGCGGAGGAACACAAGGTCAAGGTCTCCATTGAGATCCTGTCCCGTAAGACCACCGTGGAATATGACATTTCCGAGGTTGAGCGCCTGTAAGCGCTGCTTTGGAGATTCATGAAGCAGACAACCCCCGGAAGCGATTCCGGTTGTTGAAAAAGGCCTGCAAGCAATTGCAGGCGGCAGCCCGGCAAGCGATATGCCCCGGGCGTGGGAGGAACAAAATGTTCCGCGTGACCACAGATTTAGGAGGATTAATACCATGGCTAAGAAAGTAACTGGCATGATTAAGCTGCAGGTTCAGGCTGCCAAGGCCAATCCTGCTCCGCCGATCGGCCCGGCCCTCGGCCAGCACGGCGTCAACATCCCGGGCTTCTGTAAGGAGTTCAACGAGCGCACCAAGAACGACGTGGGCCTGATCATTCCGGTCGTCATCACCGTCTATTCTGACCGCTCCTTCACCTTCATCACCAAGACCCCGCCGGTTCCGGTCCTCATCAAGAAGGCCCTCGGTCTGGAGTCTGGTTCCGGCAAGCCGAACAAGACCAAGGTTGGTCAGCTGACCCAGGCTCAGGTTCGCGAGATCGCCGAGAAGAAGATGCCCGACCTGAACGCCGGCAGCATCGAGGCTGCGATGAGCATGGTCGCGGGCACCGCTCGCTCCATGGGTGTTACCGTCGCGGACGCCTGATTGACAGTGTGATAAACAGCACAGTTTGCCTGTGCGAAGCAGCCTGATACAGGCTGGAATATGTGGGAGGACATTGCGCCGCTTGTACCACAAGGAGGAACAAAACTATGAAGCATGGCAAGAAGTATCTTGAGAGCGTGAAGCTCATCGAGCGCAACAAGCTGTATGATCCGGACGAGGCCATCAAGCTCGCCCTGCAGACCGCCAAGACCAAGTTCGACGAGACCCTCGAGGTTTCCGTCCGTCTGGGCGTTGACCCGCGTCAGGCTGACCAGCAGGTCCGCGGCGCTGTCGTTCTGCCGAACGGCACCGGTAAGAAGGTTCGCGTGCTCGTGTTCGCCAAGGGCGATCAGGCGAAGGCCGCTGAGGAGGCCGGCGCTGATTTCGTCGGCGCTGAGGAGCTCGTTGCGAAGATCCAGGGCGAAAACTGGTTCGATTTCGACGTCGTCGTTGCGACCCCGAACATGATGGGCGTTGTTGGCCGTCTGGGCCGCGTCCTCGGTCCGAAGGGCCTCATGCCGAACCCGAAGAGCGGCACCGTCACCATGGACGTGGCGAAGGCCATCGCCGAGATCAAGGCTGGTAAGGTTGAGTATCGTCTGGACAAGCAGGCGATCATCCACTGCCCGATCGGCAAGAAGTCCTTCACTGCTGAGCAGCTCGTTGAGAACCTCAACACCCTGATTGGCGCCATCAACCGTGCCAAGCCGGCCGCTGCGAAGGGCACCTACATGAAGTCTCTGGTCCTGCACTCCACCATGGGCCCGGGCATCAAGGTGAACCCGCTCAAGTTCTAATTTCATAGAACACATCAGAGCATCGGTTTTTCCGGTGCTCTTTTTGTATACAATTGAAAAATAACCGCTTTCATGATACGATAAAGAAAAGAAGAGACCGATCAACGTTTTCCCAAAAGAATATAAAGGAGGCAATCGCATGTCTATTCGTGAAATCAGCTTTCCTTCCAACAACGGCCGTGATACGGTGAAGGCCTGGGCCTACAGCCCGCTGGGCCAGCCGCGCGCCATCATCCAGCTGATCCATGGCTATGGCGAGCATTCCCGCCGCTATCTGCATATGATCGGCAAATTCAATGCAGCCGGCTTTGTCGTCTATGCGGACGATCATATCGGCCACGGCAAGACGGGCTATGACGGCGGCACGCTGGGCGATCCGCATTCCGGCGGCTACATGACCTATGTGAAGGATGAAAAGGCGCTGCACGATATCGCGGTGAAGGATTACCCGGATCTGCCGTACTTTGTTTTTGGCCACAGCTGGGGTTCCATGCTGGCACGCTGCTATGCCGCGCATTACGGCGAAGATATCGTGGGCCTGATGCTCTGCGGCCTGTGCTCCCAGTGGCAGGGATGTGAGGATGGCTATAATAATGAAGAACTGCGCGCAGCGGTGAAGGCCGATCCGAATCAGCCGGCGGGCGAGTGGTTTGCGCGCGTGTTCTCGGGCATGACCGACCGCATCGAGAACCCGAACAGCGCGGCAGACTGGATCGCGAACGACCCGAATGTCGTCGCCGATCATGCAGGCGATATGTTCAATACCTTCGATACGACGCTGGAGCTTGTGTGGGATTTCTGCGAACTGTATCACTTCATCGAGAGCGACGAATGGGCGCCGATGGTCCCTGCGAAGATTCCGGTCTATCTGATTTCCGGCGACCAGGATCCCTGCGGCAATTACGGCGAGGGCCTGTATCACGTGGCAAACTTGCTGGCCCGCAGCGGCAACAAGACGACCACCCGCGCCTATACCGGCTATCGCCATGAGATCCACAACGAGCTGGAGCTGCGCGACGAGGTCGAGGACGGCCTGATTGCGTTCGTGAACGGCGTTTTGGGATAAAACGTAAGTGGGACGTATGGGGACGCTGTCCCCATGCCCCTGGCAGGGACATTGGCCCTGCACCCTTCTTCGCTGCGCGCATGCGCGCAGCGGAGGGAACAAGACCAATTTGCTTAAGGCCGCCGCGAAGCGTAATAGGGGTCTGGGGCATCGAAGCCGAGCGCGTCCAGTGGACGCAATAAGCGAGGCGAAGCGTGGGGAATCGCAAGGAGCGATGGTACATCGCGACTATGCGAGTTCCCCGGATCAATATCCCCAGGCGGAGTATGAGGCGGCAGCCTCATGAAAAAGCCTGAAATTATCAGCAAAAAATCGTTGACACGCCCGGATATGTGTGTTATACTCTCATTCGTGAATTGAAAAGTTCTGTGCCTGAGACAGCTGGTGACGCGAAAGCGTTATAATGGGATTGCCCGCCGGCCGAGGTGTGAGAGTACGAAATACACCATGAAAATGGTTTTCTGCCCTTGCGCCCAGCGCAGGGGCTTTTCTTTTCCGGAACCTTTCGGGAAGGAGGAAATTTTACCATGTCCAAGAATCTTGAAGCAAAGAAGGTTGTCGTCTCCGAAATCGAGGAGAAGATCGAGAAGTGCCAGTCTATGGTCATCGTCGAGTATAAGGCGCTGACTGTGGAGCAGGTCACCGCTCTGCGCGCGAAGTGCCGCGCCAACGGCGTCGATTACTGCGTCCTCAAGAACACGCTGGTTAAGCGTGCGCTGGCGAACAAGGGCATCACCATGGATGACAAGATCCTGGAGGGCCCGAACGCGTTCGTGTTCGGCAACAACGATCCGATCTCTGCGCCGAAGATGATCAAGGAGTTCATCGTCGGCTGTGAGAAGGACAAGAAGAAGTCCCCGCTGACCATCAAGGCCGGCGTGATGGACGGTGCTGTGCAGTCCGTCGAGGAAGTCAAGGCCCTGGCCGACATCCTGCCGAAGGATCAGCTCATCGCCAAGATTATGGGCTGCCTGAATTCTCAGGTTACCGCCCTGGCGTTCGTCCTCAAGGCGTACGTCGACAAGCAGAACGGCGAAGCTGCTGCCGAGTAATCTGCTCGTCCCAATTGCCGTATAGACGGCTGCAAACAAAAAAATTAGAAAGAACATGGAGGAAAATAT
>JAFQIF010000059.1 GCA_017397695.1 Clostridia bacterium | reverse complement strand
GATCTGCTTCATGACCGGGATCGCAGCAGCGACTTCTTCCTCGGTGATGCCCACGGTGCCCATCAGGTCAGCGGTGACATCGCTGTTGACGTACTTCTTGACGAAGGCCGCCTCGAGAGTGAAGATGTCGGGCGCTTCGGCGCCAGCGGCGTCAGCAGCCATGATGGTATCGACCTTGGAGGTGTACTCACCGTTGTCGGTCGGATACAGGGTGTACTTGATCTCAACGTTCGGATGAGACGGCTTGTAGTACTTTTCGATCATGCCTTCGAGCTCGTTGGTGAAGGACCACACGTTCAGCGTGATCTTCTCCTCGGCGAAAGCAGAGCCCGCGATCACGATCATCGCGAGAACCAGGACCAGAGAGAGGATCTTCTTCATAGGGAAACCTCCTTTTTATTTCTGCGGCGAACCGCTGTTTCTTGCGCAAAGCAATCGGTTTGCGCAACGGAGTTATTACAATAACTCCTAAGTTTGGCAATATTATATCATAACCATCAGCCGTGTCAAGTGAATTTGGATATTCCTTATATGTTTTTCGTAAATTTTCGGACGTTCTGTCCATCTCAAATGAACGAAAACGATTAGGGTTTATGCACATTTGTAGGGAATATGTATCATCCTCTGTTCCTGCTGCACGCGCCGGGCGGCGCCGCTTCACGCTTTATTCAAATAAAGCGCCGTCCGGGCGAATAGGGCTTCCCACGCTCCTCCCGCGTATGTTATAATAAGATTTGCTGCGCCTGTCTGCAATATGCTTTTGTGTCTTCGGCGCCGCCACCAACCGGATACAAGGAGTATATCATGAGCATTTTAACCGTAGAACATCTCTTCCACGGCTTTGGCGACCGCGCCATCTTCGAAGATGTGTCCTTCCGCCTGCTCAAGGGCGAGCATATCGGTCTCATCGGCGCAAATGGCGAAGGCAAATCCACCTTCATGAACACCATCACCGGCAAGCTGCAGCCCGACGAAGGCTCCATTGAGTGGGCGAAGAATGTCCGCGTGGGCTATCTGGATCAGCACGCCGTACTTTCTCCGGGGATGACCATCGGCGATGTGCTGCGCAGCGCATTTGCGCATCTGTTTGATCTGGAAGCGCGCATGAACGACATCTGTGCGCAGCTGGAAAGCGCCGGCGAAGACGAAATGGCGCAGATGCTCGAGGAGCTGGGCGTCATTCAGGAGACGCTGGACAGCCACGACTTTTTCAATATCGATTCAAAGGTCGATGAGGTCGCCCAAGCTTTCGGATTTATGGATGTGGGCCTGGACCGCCAGGTCACCGATCTGAGCGGCGGCCAGCGCACCAAGCTCCTGCTGGCCAAGCTGCTGCTGGAAAAGCCGGATATTCTGCTGCTGGACGAGCCGACCAACTACCTCGACGAAGAGCACATTACCTGGCTCAAGCGCTATCTGATCGAATACGAAAACGCATTCATTCTCATCTCCCACGACATTCCCTTCCTCAACTCCGTCATCAACATCGTCTATCATATGGAAAACCGCAAACTGGGCCGCTATGTCGGCAACTACGACCGCTTCAAAGAGGTCTACGCCATGCAGCAGGCCCAGCTGGAAGCCGCCTACAAGCGCCAGCAGCAGGAGATCAGCGAACTCAAGGATTTTGTAAACCGCAACAAGGCGCGCGTGGCAACCCGAAACATGGCCATGTCCCGTCAGAAGAAGCTGGACAAAATGGAGCTCATCGAGCTCAGCGCGGAAAAGCCCAAACCGGAGTTCAACTTCAAACCCGGTCGCGCGCCCGGTCGCTACATCTTCCAGACGCAGGATCTGGTCATCGGCTACGGCGAGCCGCTCTCAAAGCCGCTCTCCCTGTCTATGGAAAGCGGCCAGAAGATCGCGCTTGTCGGCGCAAACGGCATCGGCAAGACCACGCTGCTGCGCAGCATCCTCGGTCTTATTCCCCCGCTTTCAGGCAGCGTGGAATTGGGCAATTATCTGATGATCGGCTACTTTGAACAGGAAGTGGCAGCAGACAACGCCACGACCTGTATCGAAGAAATCTGGAAGGAATTCCCCACGCTCAATCAGGCGGAGGTGCGCGCCGCGCTGGCAAAATGCGGCCTGACCACCAAGCACATCGAAAGCCAGGTGCGCGTGCTCAGCGGCGGCGAGCAGGCCAAGGTACGTCTGTGCAAGCTGATCAATCGTGAAACCAACATTCTCCTTCTGGACGAGCCGACCAACCACCTCGACCAGGACGCCAAGGACGAACTTAAGCGCGCACTCAAGGCCTACAAGGGCTCCATCCTGCTCATCTGCCATGAGCCGGAGTTCTATATGGACGTCGTCAGCGAAGTCTGGGACTGTAGCAAGTGGACGACGAAGATTCTGTAAGAGACGTTGGGGACGCCGTCCCCCTGCAAGGGACATTGTCCCTTGACCCTTCTTCGCTTCGCTGCGGTTTAAAGCCGCTGCACATTCGGATCTTCCCAGCGCGGCGCGTACTGTGCCGCAGGCAAATCTGCTTATAAGAAAAGCCTCCTTGGATCACTCATTCTTGATCCAAGGAGGTTTTTCTTATTCTCTTGTTCAACCAACCTCGGCGGTCGCATCGGCAGCCTCAGTGCCCTCACTGCTCACGCCCATAGAGGAGAGCATCGCCTGCACATACGCGTCGATCTGCGCCGTGCCCAGCGCAGCAGGATATACCGCCGTAAACACCAGCGTTTCATCCGCGTCAACAACGACCAGCGTCACATCCAGCGCATCCTGCCCTTCTTCCTGATAGGCAAAGCGCAGGCCCTGCGCTGGGCAGCCGCCCACTTCGCTCATGCCCAGCTCACGCACATCCGTCGCGCCAACCCATTCGCTGGCAATCAGATCGCCCAGCGTCATCTCAAAGGATGCGTAGCGCACAAGCTGCACGCTTGCACCGCCGCCAAGCTGATAGGTCTGAATGAAATCGCCATCGTCAAAGGCAACATTCTCCACCATCTGCGCCTCTTCGGGCAGCTCCACGAGCAGCACGCTCGCGCTGGCCAGCACCGGCAGTACCAGCATCAGCGCCAGCGCAGCAAGAAATCTCTTCATCGTAAAATCCTCCTTTTGCTCAAATACATCCGACTGATGTTTACTTGACCTCATACGGGTACGGCTCTCCGCGCTCAAACGCAGCGCAGGCCTCCACCGTACAGCGAGCCATATCGTACACCGACACATCCGTATAAAACGCAGCATGCGGTGCAACGATCACATTGGGAAACGAATTCAGCAGGGCCAGTTCGCGGTTGTTCATTGCCTCGCCGGTGTGATTGATATAATACAGGCCATACTCGTTTTCAATCACATCAAGTCCCGCCGCGCCGACATGGCCGCGCTCCAGCGCGTCAATCAGCGCCATGGTGTCAATCAGGCCGCCGCGCGCAGTATTGATCAGGATTACGCCCGGTTTCATTTTCGCGATGGTCTCGGCGCTGATCATATGATGGTTATCCTTTGTCGCAGGACAGTGCAGCGTGATCACGTCGCATTCCCTGTAGATCGTCTCCATATCTGCCATCTCGCACAGCTTATCTGCCTCAGCGCTCGGATATCTATCATAGCCCAGCAGCCTGCACCCAAACCCGGACAGATGCCTGAGCACCGTCTGCCCGATTCTGCCCGTTCCGATCACGCCCACGGTCATTTTCGACAGCTCACGGCCGCGCTTTCCGGGCAGCGAATAATCCTGCAGCCGCGCACGCTCCAGCACATACGGGAATTTGCGGCAGCACATGAGCATCAGCATAATCGCATAATTCGCCACCGATTCCGGAGAATACGCCACGCGCGCCACGCGCAGGCCCAGCCTTCTGGCGGCATTCATATCAATGTGTTCGGTACCGATCGAGCGCGTGAGGATATAGCGTACCCCCTGACCGGCCAGCGCCGTAAGCAGCGCGTCGTTCATATCCGTCACGATGATGCTGATCGCATCGCATCCCTTTGCCAGATACGCATTCTCCGGCGAGGGATAATCGTCGCAGGTCGCATATTCAAAGCCTTCCTTCGCGCAGAGCGCATCGAAATACGCCTTCTCATCAAACGAACGGAAGCTGTACAGCAGAATTTTCATATTTTTTCCTCCATCGCCGCGGAATCGGGCGGTGCGTTCATTATATCATCCCCGCGCCTGTCCGTCAAAGTTCTTCTTTTTCCCGCTTTGCGCATCAAAAGCGCTATGGTATAATGGATTGACTCCGATTCAAGTATCGGCCGAAAGGATTGCTGTATGAAGAATATTCTGCTCATCGCCACCGGCGGCACCATCGCATCCCGCCCGACGGACGGCGGCCTTGCCCCGCAGCTTCGCGCCGAAGATATCCTCTCCTGCGTGCCTGCGCTGGCAAACCTTTGCCGCATCGACGCGCTGCAGCTGCTCAATATTGACTCTACAAACATGACGCCCGATAACTGGCTGACCATTGCCGAATGCGTAAAGGATAACTACTTCCGCTACGACGGCTTTGTCATCACCCATGGCACGGATACCATGGCCTACACCGCCAGCACACTCTCCTATCTCATTCAAAACAGCGCCAAGCCCATTGTGCTCACTGGCTCGCAGAAGTCCATCTATGATCAGGAGACTGACGCGCGCCGCAATCTCTACGACGCATTCCTTGCCGCGCAGGATGAGGCGCTCTTCGGCGTGATGCTGGTATTTGACGGCCGGGTGATCAGCGGTACGCGCGCCCGAAAAACGCGCACCAAATCGATGAATGCGTTCTCTTCCATCGATTATCCGGAGCTGGCGCTGATGCGCGAGGGCCGCATCCTGCATTATATCCGCCGTGAACGGCCGACCGGACTGCCAGCATTTTATGACAAGCTCAATCCGCGTGTATTCGTGCTGCGTCTGATTCCGGGCATGAACCCCGCCGTTCTGCACCTGCTGTTGCCGGAATACGACGCGCTGGTTATCGAAAGCTTCGGCGTAGGCGGACTGCCCTGCTATGAGCAGAAAGACTTTCTGGACGCTGTGCATGCCTGGAGCGCCGAAGGCAAGCCGATCGTCATCACCACGCAGGTTCCGCACGAAGGCAGCGATATCGGCGTATATCAGGTTGGCGCACGCGCGGCAAGCATCCCCGGTGTATTGCAGGCGCATACGATGACGGTGGAAAGCGCCGTTACCAAGCTCATGTGGATCCTGCCGCAGACGAAAAATCTGGAGCGCATCGAGCAGCTGTTCTATACGCCTGTGGCGCATGACCTGCTGCGATTCGAGTAATGAAAACGCTTTGGGCACCTCACCAACCCCTGGCTGGGACATTGCCCGTGCCCCCAGCTCCGCTTCTCTCAAGATCATGATCGTGTTCATCCATATAACGAAACACCTTTACTTTTTCTTCCATGGAAAAACAAATCATTCCGCGAATCGGCAATGGGGTTAGGGGGACAATGTCCCAGTACTCCCTTTGTCCGCGAAAAAAGGATGAATCCTCCCGGATTCATCCTTTTTATATGCCTCAATATGCCGCTTCCATGTCCTTCACACGCTTGTAGAGCCAGTCGTTTACAGGCGTCTTGATTCCGTGCTTTCCGCCCAGGCGGATCATCGTGCCGGCAAAGAGTTCCACCTCACTCTTCCTGTGCGCTTCGCCGTCCTGACGCATGCTCGGCTTGCCTTCCGGAGAGAATGTATCCAGCAGCGCCACCCACTCGTCAAACTCCGCATCGCTGATCGGATAACCCTCCAGGCCTGCCAGCGTCTGTGCCTCGCGCATTGCGCCAATCATCACATCGCGCGCCTCACCCTGCGCCTGCACTCCGCCATAGTCGCACTCAAACACCATGCACGACTGATTAAGTCCCACATTAAACATCAGCTTGCCCCACTGGCGGCGCACCATATCCTCCACCGGCGTAGCGGTTACATCATGGCTGTTCAGATAATCGGCAATCTGCTGCACACGTGCAGAAATCGGACCCGGCGTCTTCTCGCCCATCACAATCCGGCCCGGATGCTCATAGACAAGGCGATTGCCTTCCTTCACCGCATCCATGCCCTGCGTCACGCTGTAGATCACGTTTTCTGCGCCGAAGCGCTCGGCTACAACGCCCTCACTGGTTACGCCGTTGAGCAGGGACAGAATCAGCGTATCCTTGCCCACAAATCCGCTCACCGTATCCAGCGCGCTGCGCAGGCCGCCCTCCTTGGTTACGATCAGCAGCAGATCTACCGGTACGGCGTCCTTCGGCGTCACATACGGGAACTCTACGCGTTTACCGTTCACATACACGCCTTCTCTCGCATAGCGCTCACAGCGCGCCTCGTCTACGATCACGCGCAGATCCGCACCACTGGCCAGCAGCCGCTCGGCATACAGCGCGCCGACAGCGCCAAGGCCAATCAGGCCCACATTTTTGATTTCGTTCATGCTCAGTCTCCTTGATAAGCGCTGCGAAGCAGCGCAATTTCTCTCGCATATCCGTCCAGCTCATTGGGCGTTTCCAGATAAAAAGGCAGATTTCTCAGCGCCGGATGATTGATGATGCGCACCATCGCATTCAGGCCGATCGAGCCTTCACCAATCTTCTCGTGCCTGTCCTTGCGGCTGCCCAGCAGATTCTTGCTGTCGTTGAGGTGGATTGCCTTCAGTCGGTCAATACCCACGATCCGGTCAAACATTTCAAGCACATCATCCAGCCGGTTCACGATGTCGTATCCGCCATCGAATACATGGCACGTATCCAGACACACACCCAGCCGGTCGCCCGCTTTGCTCATATCCATGATCGCGCGCAGCTCTTCAAAGCTGCGCCCAACTTCGCTGCCCTTGCCCGCCATGGTCTCCAGCAGCACAGTCGTAGGCAGTTCCTGCGTATATACTTCATCGAGCATTTCGCTGATGAGCTTCACGCCCACATCCGCTCCCTGCTTCACATGGCTGCCCGGATGGAAATTGAGCATCGCGTCCGGGATATGTGCGAGCCGCTCCAGATCCTCACGCATCGTGCGGAAAGCAAACTCGCGCACGCGTGCATCTGCAGCCGCAGCATTGAGCGTATAGGGCGCGTGCGCGAGCACCGGTGCAAAGGCGTGCTCGGACATATAGCGATTGAGCGCCCGCGCATCTTCTGGATCAAAGGGCTTTGCAGAGCCGCCCCGTGGATTGCGCGTAAAGAACTGAAACGTATTGGCGCCGATTTGGGTCGCCTGGCGGCCCATGGCCAGATAACCGTTGGAACAGGAAAGATGACAGCCGATGTTCAGCATGCTTTTTCCCCCTTCTTCGCGCGGCGCGCATTCCACATATGCTGCAGCCTTCTGGCAATCGGGCGTTCAAACCCGTAGGTAATCAGTGCGGCAACGAGAATTGACACTGCAAAGCACGCAATCGTGTACTGTACCTGCCAGACGGGATCACCCTCCCAGTTAGGATTCTCGTATTCGCTGGGAATCACCCTGTATGTCAGCAGCCATACGGCAATCGTCTGATGCCAGATGTAGAACTGAAACGAGATACCGGAAAAGAGCTTTGTCAGCGGATTGCCCAGCAGCCTGCGAAGCAGGAGTCCGGCGTTCGCGCTGAGCACCAGAAAGGCTGCGCCCAGCAGACCCATGGACAGACGGTTGCTCATCTGACCCAGACGGATCGCTTCCACATCCGGATTGCCCGCCTGCCGCCTGACCACCTGCCAGATCATCATGAGCACGCACACAGACAGCAGCGAGCAGAGCATGCGCTGAATCGCGCCATGCTTCTTCTGCGCCAGCCACGCATGAATACCCGCCGCCATCATGCCCAGCGCAAATGTATCCAGATACGCCGGCAGCTGATTGAAATACAGCGCGACGTCCTTGATATTCACACTCACCCAGCCGCGGAAGCCCAGCGCTATGGCGACCATCGCAGCAAACGTCGTGGCGGGCAGCTTATAAAATGCGCGTGCAATCAGCGGAAAGAGCAGATAAAACTGCATCTCGATCGCCAGCGTCCACAGAGCGCCGCCCAAGTTGGACGCATAGTACGCATCGTAAAAAAACATATGCGTATATGTCAGATGCGATACAAGGTCGCGAACCATATGTGCCTTATAATAATACGCATTCGTCGCTATCGCCACAGAAAACATGATACCAATGGTCAGCAAATAGGACGGATGAATGCGCACAAAGCGGCGGACATAGAAATCCAGCGGCCTTGCCGGCGTACCGCCCTCATAGCGCATGCGCGCCCAAGGCAGATACAGGCAGAACCCGCTGATGAGAATCATCATGTCCACCCACATATAGCCGGAGCGCACCAGCGGATCCAGGCTGATATCTTTGCCGAAGATCGTAAACCCCGGAAACAACCAGCTCTGCTGCCAGATATGAAACCACGCAACAATCAGCACCGCCATCGTGCGCAGCCCATCGCAGGTATCCACGTACTTGAGGCTCGGCTGCAAGCGCGCATCGCCGAGCCATCTTTTGATTGGGTTCATAGCTTTTCAAGGAGACTGATTTCGGGGACTGTGTCCCCGAATCCCTCGCAGGGACATGGTCCCTGCACCCTTCTTCCTTCGCGGCGAAACCACATTCCTCTGAAAACCTCGTCCTGTAGCGCGAAGCGAAGCAGGGAGTCTGAGGGACAATGTCCCTCAGGCAGGTTTGGGCGGCAGCCCAACGTTCCCCTTTCCCTTTCTTCGTTACTGAATAATGATGTCAAGATCGCTGTTGTCGTTCTCGGGCGCATCGCCTGTGAGCTGCACCACCAGCTTGTGCGGCAGGCAGACGATGGTCTTCGAGCCATTTTTCATCTTGCCCTGACGGATGCACAGCCCGTCACGGCAATTGGCTTCCTTCATGTACACCGCGCTGTCTTCCACCGCAATGATATTCACGCTGCCGTCTTCCTGCGCGATCTCATAGGTATCCTCCACTGCCAGCGGCCTGCGCAGCACCTCTTCGCCGTCCAGCGTCACCACGACGGTGGACGCCTCCGCACCCAGCGAAACCTGGGACAGCAGATACAGCACAGCGGCAACAAGCAGCGCCGCAATAATGATGATGATGTCCTTCTTTTTCACGGTCATTCCTCGGTCTTACTTTCACTCTGCGCATCGGCAGGCGTTTCTCCCTTTTCCGTCGGCTCCCCCACATAGGACAGACGAACCGTTGAGCCGGTATCCAGCTTCTTGAGCGTGAGCGTCTTGCCGCGCAGATTCACGACAGAGTATGCGTCCTTGGCGGGATACGGCTCGCTGCCCATGCGGATTGCATAGCCGCTGCCGCCAAAGTAGCCCTCCTCGCCCGCAATGCTGCAGGAACCGTCGCGGCGGAAGACGTATTCTACCCCGTGTGCATCCTTCCATCGGCCAATAATCCGGTAGACATAGGCCTCCAGCTTCTTTGCCGCCGCCTTGTTCACATCTTTAATCTCTTCCAGCAGCTCAAGCGCATCCAACGGCCGGCCCATCTCAATGAGCGCCTGCGCCCGCTCGGCGCACGCATTTTCATACAGCCTGGCGATATCCGCGTAGCGCGCCGGCAATTCGAGCTGCCAGTACGGCGAAAGCGTACGGATCACGCCGGCATAATCGCCCAGTTCGCTGTCCATGCGCGCGTCGGTGTATGCCGCCTTGAGCCAGGCGTCCTCGCAGGCAATCACGCGCAGCTTCGCATCCTCATAGCTGCCCAGCGCAGCAAAAGCTCCGGCAGCCTGCGCGTATTCGCCCGCCGCTTCCAGCGCCTGCGCCCCCGCATACAGTGCCTGCATGGCGCGGTCCTCCGCATCCAGATATGCGCCGCATCTTTCAAACAGTGCCGCAGCCTCCTCATACGCACCCTCATCCAGCTTCACGCCTGCCATTGCATAGCGGCTGCGCTTCACCTGGCTTTGCGCATCCTGGTAGCCCTCAAGCGCCTCAAATTCTGCAAGCGCCTCTTCATAATCGCCGGCATCGTACAGGCGCTTCGCCTCACGATAGCGGCATTCAAGCGCCATCTTCTCGCTGTCCTTATACTCGCCCAGGCCCTCAAAGCGCAGCAGCGCAGCCCCGGGCGCAGTTTCCATCTCTGCAATGGCCGTCTCGTATTCGATCGCCTTCACGCGCTCCTGGCTATCCTCGTAGTCGCCCAGCGATGCATATTCCAGCAGCGCCGCGTCCTTCTGGCCTGCTGCCTCGAGCTCTTTTGCATAGGCATACGTTGCCCTGTTGAGTGCATCGCCCGCTTCGCCTTCGCGCTCCAGCTGTTCCAGCCAGGAGATCGCCTCGGCATACTCGCCCGCATTCAGTGCGGCGCTGCCCAGCGTCATGGCCGCATCGGCGAAGCGCTCGTGCGCATCCTCATAATTGCCCGCAAGGCGCAGCTGCTGCGCGGCAACCGCCAGCGAGCCATTGCCCAGCGCATTCATGCCCGCCGTATAGCGGCAAAGCTTCGCACGCGTCTCCGCATCTTCGTATACGCCCAGCGTTTCGAATGTATTCGCCGCCGAGATATAGTCGCCGTTTTCCTGTGCATCGCAGGCGATGGCGTAGCGGCAGCTGCGAATCAGCGAAATCGCGTCGCTCATGTCCGCTACCAGCATCAGCTGCTCATGCGCAAGCTGGTGTTCTCCCTCGCGCATCAGCTGACGCCCGTAATCCAGCGTGCATTCCCGGACGAGCGTCTGTGCGTCCTTGTATTCGCCCAGGGATGCATAGCGCTCAATGGCCGTTTTATAATCCACGCGGTCGCGCGCAGCGCCGGCCAGATCATAAATCAGGCTCTGAAGCATCTCCTGCGCCGCTTCGCTGTGCATCATGCCGCCCAACAGTTCCTCGGCCAGATCCGTATCGCCTGCATCAATTGCCAGCTGCGCACGCGCAAGCACGGCCTGCTCATAAAGCGCCGGCGCCTGCGCAGAGCGATGCGCTTTGGCGCGTACAATCGCTTCGTCCAGCGCCACGTCGGTATTCGCCTTGATAAAACGGCGAATCATCGCATCCTCCGCCTCATCGGCGCGTACAGCCGCATCATATTCACCCGGCCAGTATTCATCGATAAACAGAAGAACGCTCCTCGCCTGCGTCAGCTCTCCTTGCTCGGCAAGCCTGCCTGCATACAGGCTCATGCAGTACGGCACGCCCCATCGCGCAGCGGCAAGCGCCAGTGCCACAAGCACCAGCAGGAAGATGATCGCCTTCATCGTGCGGCGCTTTTTCCGGCTCTTCTTCTGTATAGCCGTCTGCTCGCGAACGGTCTGCTCGCTGGATCTGCGCAGAGTTTCCTGCGTCTTTTGCTGGCGGTCACGCTCTTTCTGGCCCGCTGTCGCATCGATCGCGGCAAAGGAATAATCACTGAGCACCTGCTCACGCTCGCGCTCACAGCGAAGGCACTTGTCATCGCTGGTGCGGTTGGCACGGCCACACACGCACATCCAGACAATATCGTCCTCCCGCGCATAGCCCGCAGCATCCGGCCCGGCAACAGCGCGCAGGCGATCCAGCTCACGGCCCTCAGGCAGCTGATTGGGCGTATATTCACGCACATTGCGATCCTCGCGCCGCCAGATCACCCCGTCCTTGAACCAGACCTTTTCCACCGCCGCCTCCACACGCACGGCGCCATCCACGCGATCCGGCATGAAGGTACCGCTAAAATGCGCGCGCGGTTCGCCCGCAGCTGCTGCGCGGACAAGACGTCCGCCCAAGCGTGTATTCTCTGCGTCGAAGCAGATGATGTTCATCTGAAGGCTGTCAATCACCTTGTCAGACAGATTGAAAAACTCAATGAGACAGACAATCTGCTCACGTTCTTTGGTATCCTCTTTCTCCCGATTCACCGTCACCTTTGTGATCTCTACCGGGCAGGTCAGATCGCTCTTCATCCTGTCACCTCTTCTGCTGGTCGATATGCCGCGTCCACAGGACGCCTTGTTTCCCCTCTGCGAATCCTGTTTACAGCCTGTGCAGCGCGTCAATTTCCTCCTGCGTCAGTTCACGCCACTCGCCGCGGCGCAGGCTGCCCAGTTCTACTGCGCCAAAGCGGATCCGGCGCAGCAGCAGCACCTTATGCCCTACCGCATCGAACATACGGCGCACCTGACGGTTGCGCCCCTCGTGGATCGTAACAACAATGTCGGAAAACAGGCTCTCATCACGCACCACGCGCACATCCGCAGGATAGGTACGGCGCTGATCGCCTTCCATATATACGCCGCGGCGCAGGCGGTCGATGGCCTCGTTGCTGGGGTTGCCCGTCACGCGCGCCAAATAGACCTTATCCACCTCACAGCTTGGGTGCGTCAGCCGCTGCGCCAGCTCGCCGTCGTTGGTGAGCAGCAGCAGGCCTTCACTATCATAGTCCAAACGGCCTACCGGGTACAGGCGCACCGGAAAATCACGGAAGCGGTCCATGACCGTTTCCCGTCCCTTTTCATCGCTGACGGTCGTCACCTCGCCCGCAGGCTTATGATAGAGCACGTAGCGCTTCTCCTCCTCGGGCTGGATGAGCGCGCCATCCACGCGCACCTCGTCGCCGTCCTCCACCTGTGTGCCCATTTCAGTCACAATCTGTCCGTTAACCGACACGCGGCCGGACGCGATGATTTCTTCGCACTTTCTTCTGGCGGCAACACCGCACATGGCCATGTATTTCTGAAGTCTCATGCCATTCTCCTTGTTTTTTCGTATTATAAGATCCAGTGCGCAATCACCCTGCGCACATCCAAGCGTATTCCGTCCTCGTCCACATATTCGCTGGCAACCACCTCGCCGGACGCGTAGACTGTACCATTTACAACCACGCTGGCCGTACCCAGATGCATGCCCGGATACACTGGCGCACCGATTTGCTTGGGCACATCAAGTACCACCTGCGCCGCCTCTCCGACAGCCAGCGGCACATCCAGCGCCTCCATCACGCACATGCCGCAGCTTTCCTGCTCGCCGTTTTCCACGGCAATCTGCCCGGCAGAAATCGTCGGGCCGAGCACGCGCGTCATGCTGTATGTCTCGTAGCATCCGTCCATCAGCCGCTGCGCCTCGTCAAACCAGTTTCCGCAGCCCAGCACTACGCCAATGAGCTCCAGACCGTCCCGCTGTGCACCAAAAACCAGACAGCGCCCAGCCTTGCTGGTGTAGCCTGTCTTCACGCCCGTTGCCCCCGGATAATCGGAGAGCAGGCGGTTTTTGTTGGTCAGCTGGCGGTTATACGATCGTCCTGTCCAGGGGATACTCGCTTTTTTTGTGGATACGATCCTTCGGAACGTATCGTTTTGCATGGCTTCGCGCGCAATGCGCGCCAGATCATATGCCGTGGTATAGTGCTCCTCGTCTGGCAAACCATGCGGATTGGCAAAGCGCGTATTCATCGCGCCAATCTCCCGTGCGCGCGCGTTCATCATGGATACAAACGAATCGACTGTACCGCCGATATGCTCGGCAATGGCAACCGCCGCGTCGTTTCCGCTCACGAGCATCAGCCCCAGAAGCATCTGCTCCAGGGTAAGCGTTTCTCCCTTTTGCAGGTATGCAGACGTACCGGATACGCCAAACGCATTCTCCGAGCAGACGACCGTATCGTCAAGGCTGCCGCGTTCAATCGCCAGCAGAGCCGTCATCACCTTGGTGGTAGACGCCATAGGCAGCCGCTCATGCATGTTGCTTTCAAAGAGCACGCGTCCCGTCTGCATATCCAGAATACAAGCGGCTCTGGCGCTGGTTTCGCCCTGCGCCAAGCCTCCAATATGATTATACATAAAAACGAGAGCCATGAAAAGCCCTGCCGCCCATCTTTTCGCCACTTACTCCTCCCATCCAGGCTTTTCCTGATTCTGCCTGTCTTTTTTGAGCTTTTCGGTGAAGTATGCCCTGTTGTACAGCGCCGCAGGATCGCCCGGCTGAAGCAGAAGCGCCTGTTCGTTCATGCGCGACGCCTGTACATCGTCGCCCAGGCGGGACAGGATTACGCACAGCTGCATCAGCGGAATATAGCCATAGGCCTGCGGAGAAACGAACGACCGCTTATCCTGGGGCATGCGGCACAGCAGCGCCGCACGATACCAATGTTCCGCCGCTTGCAGATCGTCCTCCTCCAGAAAGCACGCGCCCAGCACGCACAGCGCTTCCGCATGCGGCGCGCCGCACTCCAGCGCCGAAAGGCATGCCTGCTTGGCCTCCTTCAGCCTGCCCATATGCAAAAGGCATTCCGCCCGCTGAATCTGCGCATCCAGTCGGTTCACCTGCCATCCCACTTCCGAAAGAAAAGCGGCAAACGCCTGCTCTGCCTGCTCGAGCCTCCCTGCACTTTTGAGTTCGCGCGCGTAATAATACTGATCCCGGGGCGAAAGCCTCTCGCCCCGCACCATCTGTGCCGCATAGATGCGCAGATTGCGCGCATTGCTGTCTGCTCCATGCTTGCCCGTGTGGCGGATCACGATGTTTTCCCGAATGACGCTGCCCGAAACGCTTATCGCCTCATGCACAGCGCCAGCAAAGGCAAAACCCGCCTCCCTCCGCACGATCCTTTCCCTGTCAAACACCAGAGACGGTGTGCCATCCTGCGAAAACGCATAGTGATACGGCATCATCACCGCATCGATGCTTCCATCCAACCTCTGCTTCAGCGCGATCAATTTTTCCAGTTCCTGTGAATCTACCACGTCGTCCGCATCCAGCCACAGAATATACGGCCGGGTGGCAAGCGCAAAGGATGCATTGCGCGCCGCGGCAAAATCCTCCTGCCATGTATAGTCGTACACTTGCGCTGTATATCGCGCGGCAATCTCCTTTGTACGGTCCGTCGAGCCCGTATCCAGAATAACGATCTCATCTACTGCGTCACAGACGCTTTGCAGGCATGCTGACAGCCGTTCCTCCTCATTGCGTACGATCATGCACAGCGACAGCTCCATCTTTTCCGCATCCCTCTTTCCGCAATTCGTCTCACATACTTCCTGCTTCACGCATAGAGTATGCCTGGAGGCTGAAAACAAGTTCCCCGATTTTTTCATCCTCACGATTTCAGGAAAGAGGTGTCGCTTTTGCCTTTCTTTACGGCTAATCAGGGACAGCGCAATTCCCGCTGGGGCTGCGATAACGGCTGTTCCGACCAGTATGACCATTACGGCAACTGCAATTACGGACGCAATCGCGGCAATGACCGCAGCGATTGGAACTGTGGCGGCTGCACAACCAATCCCAACTGCCAGCAGGGACCAATCGGCCCGCAAGGCCCTGTAGGTCCGCAGGGTGCACAGGGACCAATCGGTGCAACCGGCGCAACCGGTCCGACAGGACCGCAGGGACCCCAGGGGCCCCAAGGACCGCAGGGTGCTGCAGGCGCGACTGGTCCGCAGGGGCCCCAAGGACCACAAGGACCAACGGGGCCGACCGGCGCGACCGGCGCCGTTGGCGCAACCGGACCTGTAGGCCCTACCGGTACAACCGGCGCGACCGGCGCCGTTGGCGCAACCGGACCTGTAGGCCCTACCGGTGCAACCGGACCTGTGGGTCCCGCTGGCCCAACCGGCCCAACAGGTCCTGCCGGTGCTGACGCTGTAATCACACCAGCTGCTCCGGTAGCAGACGCCACCACGGAAACCGGTGTGCTCGAGCAGTTCAATCTGCTGCTGGCCAATCTACGCGCCGCAGGTCTTCTGGAAACCTGATTGCCCCGAACGGTATTCTTTTTCAGGCATCTTCAGAGATTCCCTTTTATGCAAAAACCGGGACTGTCCTCACAGTCCCGGTTTCTGTATCTCGCTTATTCCTTGAGCCAACTCCGGATAGATGCAAACATTGCATCCTCGCCCTCGTCACGCAGCTGCGTTAGAAAGTGGATCAGCGCGCACAGCGTATCCGGATGCATGCTGTCGCGCATCCTGCCGTTCATCAGATAATCCAGCGGTGCGCCGTTATCATACGCATCGCCCTTGTATATCTTGCTGGCCGCAACGCGGTCGCAAAGCATCTCCGCCAGATAGCGCCTGGGCATCGGCATAGCGACATAATGCCCCTGTGCGACGCTGTAATCCGTCCAATACTCCCAGTGATGGCGGTTCCTGCCCTTGTGATGCATCCATGCCTGCGAACAGCCATATTTTCTGCGCTCATCCTCCGTGGGCGAATGCGTACCGTCGAAAAATCGCACGCCAGGAACAAATTCCGTGGGACTGAACTTGGACAGATCATGCATCAAGCCCTGCCCAAGAATACCCGCCTTGGCGCAGTGGGCAATCACCTTATGCCTGTGGCGCAGCACCGTGCGCAGATGGCCGAAAAATCTCTGAAAACCGTTCATCTCAGCCCACCTGCCCAACGTCGAGCACCTGCTCACACACCGCGCCGCCCAGACACACATCGCCCTGATAAAGCACCATGCTCTGTCCCGGCGTAACCGCGCGCTGTTTCTCCTTCGCCGTCACATGCAGTTTTCCGTTTTCAAGCACCTGCACGTGCACAGCCTGATCCGGCTGGCGGTAGCGGTACTTACACGTACAGTCAAACTCTCTGGCGGGCGGCTCGCCTGCAATCCAGGTTGCGCCCTCGCCGATGGCATTTTTGCTGTAAAGCAGCGGATGATCCGCGCCGCAGGTGACGATCAGCTGGTTTTTCTCCATGTCCTTGGCGAGCACAAACCAGCGCCCGCCGTCCTTTACGCCGTCCACGCCGCCGATGCCAAGGCCTCTGCGCTGGCCAAGCGTGTAGTACATCAGGCCGTCGTGCCTGCCGACCACGCGCCCCTCCAGCGTTACCATATCACCCGGCTGCGCCGGCAGGAACTGCTTGAGGAAGGGCTTGAACTGCCGCTCGCCGATAAAGCACACGCCAGTGGAATCCTTTTTGAGGGAATTGACCAGACCGGCTTCTTTGGCAATCTCGCGCACCTGCGCCTTGGTCAGCCCACCGACAGGGAACATCGCCTTTTCCAGCGCTTTCTGGCCGAGCATGTACAGAAAATAGCTCTGATCCTTGTTGCCATCCAGTCCACGAAGCAGCTGCCTGCTTCCATCCTGCGCCGCACCCAGGTTGCAGAAGTGGCCGGTCGCCAGGTGGTCTGCACCCAGATCCATCGCAAAATCGAGGAACGCCTTGAACTTGATCTCCCTGTTGCACAGCACATCGGGATTGGGCGTGCGCCCGCGGCGATACTCATCCAGGAAATAGGAAAACACGCGGTCATAGTATTCCTTTACAAAGTTGACCGAGTAGTACGGAATATCGATCTTCTCGCACACCTCGCGCACATCTGCCCAGTCTGTCTCGCTGGTGCATACGCCGTTGTCGTCCTTTTCCTCCCAGTTTTTCATGAATACACCGATGACCTCATGCCCCTGCCGCTTGAGCAGCAGCGCCGCCACCGACGAATCCACGCCGCCGGACATGCCGACTACGATTCTTGCCATGATTTCCTCCGATGGGGCGCTGCCCCATACCCGGTCCAGGGGTTTTCCGATCACCCCGGGACATACCGTCAATGCTTCAATATGTTTAAACAGAAAGACTGTTCAGCCTCTGATCGACAGCGCTGAGCATATCACGCGTCACATCCTCAATGGACTGCGAAGCATCAACACTGATCACACGATCCATGTTTTCCCCGCCAAAAAGCGCTTCAAATGCCTGATATGTCCGCTCAAAGAAGCTCTCCTTCTGGCTTTCCAGCCTGTCCGGCTCGGATGCGCTGAGCCTGCGCGAGAGCGCCTTCTGAGGCGGCATGCGCAGATACACCGTCGCATCAGGCATTGTGTTCCCCACGGCCATGCGGTTGAGCTGCGCAATCACATCGCTGCCCAGCCGCCTGCCGCCGCCCTGATAGGCGATGGACGAATCCACAAACCGATCGCAGACGACGGCTTTTCCGCTATCAAGCGCCGGACGGATCAGCGCACGTACATTCTGTGCGCGCGAAGCGGCATAGAGGTACGCCTCCGTCTCGTCAAACATCGCCTTGTTCACCGGATCAAGCACCAGATCACGGATTTTCTCAGCAATCTCGTCGCCGCCCGGTTCGCGCGTAAGCTGTACCTGCCAGCCCAGCTGCTCAAGATGCGCAATCAGCGCGTTGCGCTGGGTCGTCTTGCCGCAGCCGTCCATACCCTCCATGGTGATGAACACACCGCGTGCGCGCGGTGCATCGCCCAGCAGGATATTGCTGAGTTCTTCCACAGTTTCAGCAATATGCGTCGCTCCAGCCTCTTCCAGCTCTGAGCGCGTACCGTAGCCATAGCACACGCCGATGGTATCAATGCCGTTTTCCCTGCCGCCCTCTACATCGTAGCAGCGGTCGCCGATTATCACCGGCACACCGCCCAGCTGCTCAATTGCCTTGCGCACAATCCATGCCTTGCTGGCGTGTGTGTTGTCCATGCCCGGGCCGATCAGCGCATCCAGATACGGTTCAAATCCAAACTTTCTGGCGATCTTCTCGGCAAAGGCCTGCGGCTTGGCCGTCGTAATCGCAATCCGGCAGCCATTCATTTTAAGGCTGCGCAGCAGCGGCGCAACGCCGGGATAGACCTCGTTCTCGGCCCAGCCCAGCACAGAAAAGCGCTCGCGATACAGCTCAATCGCCCGATGTGCCTGTTCAGACGTCATGCCGCAAACCTTCTGAAAGGATTCAAAGAGCGGCGGACCGATAAACACCTTGAATTCTTCTTCGTTATGGCCCGTAAAGCCCATCTTCTCGCAGGCATAGAGCGCCGAACGGGTAATACCCTTCTCGCTTTTGGTGAGCGTGCCGTCCAGATCAAAGAGGATCGTCGTATACTTCATCGCTTATCCCTGCTTTCTGCGGCGGCGCTGCGGCTCATCCGCCCGCTCGCCTTCGTTTCCGGCATCGCTATCTTTGCCTTCGGGCTTCTTTCTCGCCTGCCGCTCTGCCTTCTGTCGTGCAATCTCTTCGCGGGCCTGCAGCACATCCTCCGGTTTTACCAGCGGATCGACATACGGATACAGCGCCGGGAATGCACGCTCCAGCGCTCGGCTGTAGAGCGTATTCGCCCTGGCGCGCGTCATCCGCTCATCAAAGCCGAAGCGCTCGCCGAGTATATCCTTCAGCTTCCCCAGCAGGTTCTCATCCGGACAGAACGTGCGCGCACAGCGCAGGCTGCCCGCATCGTACACGATCACATAGCCGATGACATCCTGTGTGCGCTTGCCTGCCAGCAGCCTCGCCAGACGGCTGGAAAACAGACTGACCATAAATGCTGCACGCACACGCAGGGCCGGTCGGGACTTGGGATCGATATGCATCACGTCGCGATAGCTGATGTTCAGATTTTCGGCCATACGCATCTCGCGCAGGCTGACCACGCTTTCAAGCGGAATTTCCACCACGGTGATCGTGCTGTCGCCGAGCTTGCGCTCCAGAACGAGCATATCTTCCTTGAGCGTATACACATAACCCGCGACCGTGGAACGCATAAACACGATCAGCAGCCAAACGGCAAACAGATAAAACGCCACATTAAGCAGCCCCATGCCGGTGAGCGTGATGAGCAGATTGACGACCAGCTGAACAATCGCCAGGCGCACGATGATGCCGGCGATGCTCAGCACAAAGGTCTTGCCCGTCATGGGCTTGGCAGCATCGCGCTGCCTGTACATAATTTCATGCATATGTTTTTCTCTCAGTTCAGTCCGCGAGGCCGCTTTCTTCCATAAAATCCGCCTGCGCGGCCATGAAGCTGTCCAGCAGCTGCGCCAGCTGATTCATCTCTTCCTCGTCCCCAATGTCTTCGCCGAGCACGTCCAGAAGCGCCTCAAAAGCGTCGTCCTCGTCGTACTCGCCTTCGCCCATCAGTCCCTCGTCGTCGATGACGTCTATTTCGTGCATGTACGCCATATCGGCCTCAATCGCGCGGCGGATGAAGCTTTCCAGCTCCTCCTGCGCGATCTTATGCCCCGCCTTGCGCATCGCCCTGGCGATAAACGGCACAGCTGCCTGAACGTCATACCCCTGCATGATCATGCATTTTCCTCCTGAGAGAGCAGCTCGCGATAGAGCATCACAAGCTCGGCAAAGTAATCCAGCGCCTCGCACACCGGCTGCGGCGTAGACATATCGACGCCCGCCACCTTGAGCTCCTCAATCGGGGTCATGCTGCCGCCAAGGCTGAGGAACCTGCGGTAGGAAGCCAGCTTCTCCTTGTCGCCGCTGAGGATGCCGCGCGCCAGCGCCACCGCCGCGCAGAAGCCCGTCGCATACTTATAGACATAGAAGGAACTGTAGAAATGCGGAATGCGCATCCACTCATACTGCACCTCTTTGTCCACCTTGGCAGCCTTGCCGTAGTAGAGCTTATTGAGGTCGTAGTACATCGCGCACAGGTTTTCCTTGGTCAGGCTCTCGCCATTTTCCGCCATCAGGTGCGCCTTATGCTCAAACTCGGCGAACATCGTCTGGCGGAAGACCGTCGTGCGGAAATGCTCCAGCAGATGGCCGATGAGCATGATCTGCGCGGCACGGTTGCCCTCGTATTTTTTCATCAGATACTCGGAGAGCAGGATCTCGTTGCAGGTCGAGGCGACCTCGGCGACAAAGATCGTGTAATCCGCCTTTGCGCTGGGCTGCGTCTTGTTGGAATAGAAGCTGTGCATCGCGTGGCCCATCTCATGGCAGAGCGTGGACAGGCCGTCGTAGGTCTTCTTATGGTTGAGCAGCACATACGGCGCGGTATGATACACGCTGGTGGAGTACGCGCCGCCGCGCTTATTCTTGGTTTCGTATACGTCGATCCAGCGTTCGGGCATAGCGCGCGCCGCATCGGCGACGTAATCCTCACCCAAGGGCTTGACGGCTTCAAGGAAGGTTGCGAACGCCTCGTCGATATCCATCTGAATATCGAAGCCGGTGTCCACGCCCAGGTACATATCATACATGTGCAGCTGAGCAAGGCCGTTCTGCTCCTTCTTGATCCGCAGATACTCGCTCAGCGTGCCAATACCGCCGTGCACCGCGTCGATCAGGCTGTCATAGACACTCTCGTCCACGTCATCGCGATAGAGATAGCTCTCGCGGCAGTTCTTATAGCCGCGCGCCTTGGCGTTAAAGATATCGCCCTTTACCTGACCAGCATACATCGCCGCAATCGCGTTGCCCAGCTTGCCGTAGCCGTTCATCACGTTGGTATAAGCAGCCTTGCGCACGGCGCGATCACGGCTGACGAGGAAGGAATTCAGGCGCACATCGGTGAGCTTGGTCTTCTTGCCGTCCTCACCGCGGGTCTTGCCCAGATCCATGTCCGCATCGGTGAGCATATCGTAGGCATTCTCGCTCGCGCCGCATACGTCGCCGGCCATCGCCAGCAGCTGCTCCTCGCGCGCGGAAAGGGTATGCGGCTTCATGCGCAGCGTCTTGGTGAGCGTCGCATCGAAATCGGCAAAGTCGCCGTCCTCGATATAGCTTTCCAGCACGCCGTCCGCCAGAGAGAGCAGCTCCGGCGTGAGGAACGCGCCCTTGGCCATCACTTCGCTGACGAGCGTGCCCGCACGGCCCAGCATCGCCTGATACTTGCCCACGGTGGTGTCCTCGTTCTGCTTCATCATCGCGTAGGTATAGATGCAGCTGATCGCCTGCTCAATGCGGTCCTCCAGGCGCAGGCAGGCAAGTACAGCGTCCTTACCGCTTGCCAGCGTGCCGGCCATCGCCGCGATGGCGTCGCCCATCTCCTTGACCTCGGAGAAAGCCTTCTCCCAGGCCTCGTCGTTTTCGTAAATGCGGGTTACATCCCAGGTATATCTGGGATCAACCGTGCTGCGGGTGAGTTCGTTATCCATAAGAAACTTCCTTTCTGAAAAGGGAATGATGGGGCTGCGCCCCATACCCTGCCTGAGGTGCATTGCCGCTCAGCCCCCTCTTCGCTTCGCGCTGTTTTAAGGCTGGTTAGTTTTTGAGGCTCTGCAGCGGCGCAGGAATACGGCCGCCGCGAGCAATGAACTTCTCCGCGGAATACGGGCTCACGCGCATAATCGGCGCACGGCCGAACAAGCCGCCGAACTCGACCTCATCGCCCACATCCTTACCAGGTGCCGGAATGATGCGCACGGCGGTCGTCTTATGATTGACCATGCCGATGGCCGCCTCGTCCGCGATGATGGCGGCAATGGTGCTCGCCGGGGTATGACCCGGCACCGCAATCATATCCAGACCGACGGAGCACACGCAGGTCATCGCTTCCAGCTTTTCAAGGCTGAGCGCGCCGCATGCCGCCGCATTGATCATGCCGATATCCTCGGACACCGGAATGAACGCGCCGGACAGGCCGCCGACATGGCTGGACGCCATAACGCCGCCCTTCTTTACCGCATCGTTGAGCAGCGCAAGCGCCGCCGTCGTGCCATGGCAGCCGCATACCTCAAGGCCCATCTCCTCGAGAATATGGGCCACAGAGTCGCCCATCGCCGGGGTCGGCGCCAGGGACAGATCGACGATGCCAAACGGCACGCCGAGTCGATTGGACGCTTCGCGGGCAATCAGCTGGCCTACGCGCGTAATCTTGAACGCCGTCTTCTTGATCGTCTCGGCGACCACATCAAAGGGCTGATCCTTCGCCTCGTTTTCCAGCGCATGTTTGACCACGCCCGGGCCGGAAATGCCCACGTTGATGCAGCAGTCTCCCTCGCCCGGGCCATGGAACGCGCCAGCCATGAAGGGATTATCCTCCACGGCATTGGCAAAGACGACCAGCTTCATGCAGCCGGAAGCGTCGGTATCCTTCGTCGCCTCAGCGATATCCTTGATCGCCTCGCCGCACAGGCGCACAGCGTCCATATCGATACCTGCGCGGGTGGACGCCACATTCACAGACGCGCACACACGCTCGGTGGTAGACAGCGCCTCCGGCAGAGAGCGGATCAGCGCCCTGTCGGACTTGGTCATACCCTTTTGCACCAGCGCGGTATAGCCGCCGATATAGTTCACACCCGTCTCTTTGGCTGCAGCATCCATCGCACGCGCTACGATCACCGGATCGCCGCAGGCAGCAGCCACCAGGCTCGCCGGCGTAACGGAAATGCGCTTATTGACAATCGGGATACCGAACTCGCGCTCCAGGTCCTCGCCGGTCTTCACCAGATACTCGGCCTGCCTGGTGATGCGGTCATAGACATTGTTATAGAGCACCTTGCTGTCCGGATGGCAGCATTCAAACAGGGAGATGCCCATCGTAATCGTACGGATATCGAGCTTTTCCTCGGTAATCATCCGTACGGTTTGCAGGATTTCAGACGTATTGATCATAACAAACCTCCGCAATCAGATCCTATGCATTGCATCGAAGATTTCGCTGCGCTGAATGCGGATCTGCAGGCCCAGATCATTGCCCAGCGCCGCAAGCGCGTCGGACAACTGCGCAAAGCCGGACAGAGAGATATCCACGATCATGATCATGTTGAACATGCCGGAGAGAACCGTCTGAGAGATATCCAGAATATTCGCTTCATGCTGCGCGAGCACGGCGCTCACGCGGGCGATAATGCCGACTGTATCGTTGCCCACAACCGTAACTACGGCAGTATTCTTCTTTTCCATATGATCCTCCATGATAATACTCAATCAAATTTCAGCGATCACGCGCATGCAGGCATCCGTCACCTGCTGCGCAGTATCGCACAGTACATCCGCGCCAAGAAGTTCTTCGCGCGCCCCCATGCCGAACGTCACACCGATGGCATAGGCATTCGCCGCGCGCGCGTTGATGACATCCGTGCCGCGGTCACCGACCACGATGACGCGCCGCGCACCAAGCTCACGCTCCCACATGCCGATACGCATCGCTTTGGTTACGCCGCTGGCAAAGCCTGCACGCAGACCAATGTAGGGCGCAAAGCCGTAGTGCTTAATACAGGTTTCGCAGTACACAGGCGAGCCGTTGGTCAGAATCGCCAGATGCGCATGCGGCGCGAGATCGCCAAGCATATCGATGACGCCCGGATAGATTTTGCCCATCTCATATACCAGCTGTGTCTCCACCTCGTCGATCAGGCGGTTGTATTCTTCCTTCCTGTCCTCGATGCCCATGATACGGCAAACCTCGTCGGCGCTGGGGCCGTTGAAGGAATCCGCCAGTTCGTCGCTGATCTCACCAAAGCCCAGCCTGGCAAACACACGCTTGAACAGGACATGGCCCAACTCCGCGCTGTCGGTCAGCGTGCCGTCCAGATCAAATACGATCAGCACAGGCCGCTTCATGGCCAGCAGGCCGGAGCATACATCGATACTCTGGCTGCAAAAGAGCGCTCCGTTCATGAGAAACCTCCCAGTCCTCAATTCTCGCCGCGGGATTCCTTGATCACGCCGCTGCGATACGCGCTGATGAGCAGCATCAGATCGTCGATGCGCCCGCGCAGCACGTCGCCGTCGTCAGTATCAGCGATCAGCAGGCGGTGTTCCATCAGCTTGACCGTCTTATGCACGCTATGAATATCCTGCTCGGCAGAAATTGCGCTCGCCTTGGACTCAAACGGCTGATGCGCGACCAGGCTCAGCTCATGCGAGGAGAAGATCAGCGTGTAACCTGCGATGCCGGTCACCGGCTGATACGCGCGGGAAAGACCACCGTCGATCACCAGCAGCCTGCCTCCCGCCTTGATCGGGCTCTCTCCCTTGCCCAGCTTCACCGGCACGTGACCGTTGATGATGAAACCTGCGCTGGAAAGCTCAAACTCGTCCAGGATGCGAAGCGCCGTCGCCTCGTCATCCTGGAAGCTGTAATAGGCGTTCTTGATCTCCACGTGCGGCTTCTTGTCTGCAATGAAATAGCGTTCAAACGTCGCCATCTTGCTCTTGCCAAACAGCGGAGAATACGGACCGCAGCCCAGATACCACAGGAAATCCTGGCCGTCGATACGGGACTTGCTGCCCAGCGTAGCAAAATAGCCCTGGCGCGCCAGCAGATCCGCCGCGTCGATACCTGCGCGGCCGCGAAGCTGCTCGCTGCCCGTCACCGGGATCGTCGCAAAGGAACCGTCTTCCTCCATGGGAATACAACCGTGATAAAGCAGATTGCCGTTGCAGCGCAGATACATGCCGCCCGTGCTGTAAAGGAACTGGATATGGCGCTGCAGCTTTTCAGAATGAGCGAACTCGAGCACCAGGCGGTCCATCACCTCGCGCTCAAGCGCGGTAAGAGCATACGGATCAGCCGGATCGATCGTCGGAAAACGGCAGCTGCGAAGCGCATAATCCTCGCCGTCCACATTGACCGTTCCGCGCTCAAAATCGATGCGGTGCAGCAGGCGTCGGGATTCCATATGATACTCCGGATGGCGCTCCAGCAGTTGGCCTTCCAGCTTGAACTGCAGAATGGCGGCCGCCTTATGCATGCGCGCCAGCTCCATCTCGTCCTCATGTACATCCTCGCCGTTGTCCTTCGGGCGGAACTCCGCGCACGGATCGTCTCCGTAGCAGGTCATCGCCAGCGTAGAAAGCGGGCGCAGGGAGATGCCGTAGCCAACCTCCAACGTTTCCAGATTGCCGTACTTGACCGAGGTCACAATCACCTGGGCGATGCATGCCTCAGAAAGCGCCGCTGCACCCATCCAGGCGATGTCGTGATTGCCCCACTGCACGTCCACCTGATGATAGGTTTCCAGCGCGTCCATGATCAGGTCTGCGCGCGGGCCGCGATCAAAGATATCGCCGATGATGTGCAGTCGATCGATAGCCAGTGCCTGAATCACGCGGCTGAGCGCGATAATCATCGCATCGGCTTGTCCGGTTTCCAGGATAGACTGCATAACCTCGCGGTAATAACCTTCCTTATCAGGCGTGCTGTCGCTGAGCATCAGTTCTTCGATCAGCGCACCCATCTCGCGCGGCATCGCCTCGCGCACACGCTTGCGGGTGTATTTCACCGAGCATACGCGGCAGACCTCAATCAGGCGATAGATCGTCAGCCGGTACCATTCGTCGGAGACCACGCCCTGCTTCTTGAGCAGCGCCAGCTTTTCATCCGGATAATAGATCAGGGTGGAGAGCATGTCGCGCTCGTGCGTGGAGAGAATATTGCCGTACAGGTCGTTGATCTTGCGCTTGATAACGCCGCTGGCATTATGCAGGATATGCAGAAACGCCTGATGCTCGCCATGCAGGTCCGAAAGGAAATGCTCTGTGCCCTTGGGCAGACGAAGCACGGCGCGCAGATGCGCCACCTCCGCAGAGGCTTCCTGAATCGTGCGATACTGCTTGCGCAGCAGCTTGAGATAGCGGATATCCTGAGGGGTAAAGTTTGACATAGTAATTCCCTTTCCTGGGCTGCTGCCCAGACCCGCCTGGGGATTTATCCCCAGACCCCTACTACGCTTCGCTGCGGATTTAAGCCAGATTACTTATGGTAGCGAGCAATGCACTCGATCTCAATGGCCAGGCCCATCGGCAGTTTGGCTACCTCCACGCAGGAGCGGGCCGGATAGTTCGGCGCGAAGTACTCCGCATACAGCTTGTTCACCTCGGCAAAGTCGCCCATGTCCTTGAGAAAAACCGTCGTCTTGAGCACGTCGTCCATCGTCAGTTCAAGCTCGCCCAGCACCGTGCGGATGTTTTCAAACACCTGCTTAGCCTGCGCCATCACGCCGCCCTCCACCGGCTTCTGCGTAGCCGGATCGACGCCGATCATACCGGACATATACACCGTATCGCCGTAAATCACCGCCGTGCAGTACGGTCCAACGGCTGCCGGACCCTTGCTGGTCTTAAAGCAAATCTTATCCATAAGTGTATGCCTCACTTTCTGTTCGCCCTTTTTATTCTCTTTCCGTCACGCCGACATAGATCATCGGCGCGGCGGCTTCATATACGTCTTCAGACACAACCTTGCGGCCGATCTCCTGACCGTCACCGTCCAGCGCAACGCGCTCCACGCGCACGCTGTAGCCCGTCTTTGCCCCGCTCACCGGTACCCGTTCATCGGTATAGGTCGCATACCGGCCTTCGCGATCGCGAACATATACCGGCTCCTGCGGCGCAGGAATCTCCTCGACAATCGACTCAAGCAGGAAATGCTCTGTCTTCCTTGTGCCGATGAGCATCATTTCCAGGAATGCGTCGTCTCCGTCCTCATACACACGGGCAGAGACGAACAGCGGAGAATCCGTCTGATTTACAATCGACAGATCCAGCCCCTGATCGGAAACTGCAGCCTCCTGACCTCTATCGCAGTAAGCAACCGGGCGCGCCGCACCATGCCGCTCACTGACGCTTATATCCGCCAGCAGCGCCGCACGATACAGCGCCGTGGATACCTGGCACACGCCGCCGCCCACACCGGATACATCCTCGCCATAGGCGGGTTCCGGCGCGGAAAGATAGCCGTTTTCTGCAGTGCGCGCGCCGACCGTCTCGTTGAAGGAGAGCGCCTCTCCCGCCTCTATACGTAACCCCTGAAGCTTTCCGGCTGCAAGGACAGCGTTCGCCCGGGACGCAGGATCACCATCCAGCGCTACCGTCACGCGCGAACGCAGCTCGATGGCATTTTCCAGCTCCGCGCGATACACAGCCGGCTCAATCGCCCGCGGCTCCAGCGCATGACTGCCAGCCGTCAGCATTTTCGCATCATGCTCAATCGTATCCTTCACGCCGCTTACATCCAACGCGTAGCCCATCTCCTCATCGGTAAAGACAAAAGGCTGGGCGAAGCCGGGCCGGAACTCAACCGTCGCATCGACGCTCGCGCATTCCACATCCGCACGGATGATCTCCAGCAGCTCATCGACCATGGACAGATCGTAGGTCAGCACCGGCTGCATAATCATCGGCTCACCCCTCATGCGAAGCATGGCGACGTAACGCGAGAGCATGCCGCCCTCGCGGCCGGCTGCCCACAGCGGCGCAAGCGTCGCTTCCCGATCGATATCCAGATGCACATCCTGTGCGGTGATGGTATATGTCTGATTCTGGCAGACGATCTCCGTATGCCATGGGGCAATCTGCTCCGCCGCAATCCGGTCGATAAGCGCCTGCGCATCCTGCTGCGATGCACCCGCGAGCGGATAGCCCATGAGCATCGTGCCTGGCACAAACGTCTGCAGATACGGTTGCGTCTGCGTATAGACAAAGATTGTGCCCGCGCCGATCAGCACGGCGATTGCAAAAACCACTATTGATGCGGCAGCAGCGCCGCTCATGCCCTTTTTCTTTCGTTTTTTCTTTTTCTTTTTGGGCGGTTCTGCCTTGGACGGCTTTTTCATTTCCGCCTTCGGGGGCGTATAGCCCGCCTGCGTCATCGTCGGCAATATATCCACCTCGCTTGTATCAAGAATTTCAGCGCTTGCCATTTATGTGCGCAAGCAGCGCATGCATATCTGCTTCCATATGGCGCCAGCGGTTCAGCCCTTCGCCGATTTCAGCCTTGCGGACTGCCTCGCCGTGAAAGTCGCTGCCACCGGTCACAAGCAGACCAAGCCGCTGCGCCAGATGGAGCAGAAAAGCCGCATGATTGTTGGCGGCGCTTGGATGATACACCTCTATGCCCTCAAGTCCCTGCGCTTTCCATTCGCCGATGAGCGATTCGAGCATCGTCTCCCCCATCTTCAGTTCCATCGGATGCGCCAGCACAGCCACGCCGCCAGCATCTCGAATCAGCGCCACAGCGTCGGCCACCTTCACGTCCTCCTTTGGAACATACGCAGGTTTGCCTGGCTTCAAAAAGCGGTCAAACGCATCGGATACCGACGATACATGCCCCGCCTCCAGCAGCGCACGCGCCACATGCGGCCTGCCCATCACGCCACGCGCCAGCTCACGCACACGCGCCAGTTCGATCGGTCTGCCCAGCGCACAGAGCTTTCTGACCATTTCTTCCGTCCGCGCTTCGCGCTGCGCAACGCGCTCCCTGCAAAACGCATTCAGCCCCGCATGCTCAGGATCAAGGCCATAGCCCAGCACATGAATCTCCCTGTGCGCGCCGCAGCTGAGTTCAACGCCGGGGATCATCGTAACGCCATGCGCCATCGCCGCTTGACGTGCCGGCGCAACGCCTGCAAGGCTGTCGTGATCCGTAAGCGCCGCATGCGTAAATCCCAGAGACGCCGCACGCGCCATCAGCGCATCAGGGGCAAGCACGCCATCCGACGCAGTGGAATGCATGTGCAGATCGGCTTTCATATATCCTCCCATCGATCCGTTTCATTCTCCTTGCGCCGCAATCGGCTTCGCCAGAAAATGAAGCAGACGCCGCGTCAAAAAAGCCGACGCGGCGTTCTGATTATATCGCCTGTCAGGCGTTTTCGCCGCTCTCGCAGGCCGCTTCGGAAACAGACTCTGCCGTCTCCTTTGCTTCTTCCCGCTCGGGCAGCGCTTCGCCCTTCATGAACGCCTCGAATTCCTTGCGGTCAATGGTTTCGCGCTCAATGAGCAGCGCCGTCAGGCCGTCCAGCTTATCGCGGTTATCGGCAAGCAGCTGCTTTGCGCGCTCAAACGCGCCGGTCATCTTCTGCTGCACCTCAGCGTCGATACGCGAAGCCACGCTCTCGGAGAACATACGGCTCTGCTGGCCGTAATCGCGTGCGAGGAAGACCTCGTCGTGATCGCCGCCCAGATAGATCGGGCCGAGCTCGTCGCTCATGCCATACTGCATCACCATGCGGCGGCAGATATCGGTTGCGCGCTGCAGATCGCTGCTCGCGCCGGTGGACATTTCGCCCAGCACCACGCTCTCGGCTGCATAGCCGCCCAGCGCCATGGCCACAAAATCCATCAGCTGCGTACGGGTGGTGAAGTCGCTCTCCTTTTCCGGCAGCAGCAGCGTATGTCCACCGCTGGATCCGCGCGGCATAATGGTCACCAGATGCACATCATCGCAGCCATCGAGCAGCTCGCCCACAATGGCATGACCCGCCTCATGCACAGCGACAAGGCGCTTATCCTCCTCGGAAACGACATGGCTCTTCTTTTCCGGCCCCATCTGCACGCGCTCGATGGCGTCGCTGAGATGGCGGGCGGAAATTTTCTCCTTGCCCTCACGGGCGCAGAGAATAGCCGCCTCGTTCATGATGTTTTCCAGATCCGCGCCGGCAAAATACGGCGTACGCTTGGCGATGTTCGCCAGATCGACGTCGTCCTCCAGCGGCTTATCCTTAGCATGCACCCTGAGGATTGCCTCGCGGCCACGCACATCCGGATAACCCACCGTGATCTGCCTGTCAAAACGGCCCGGACGCAGCAGCGCCGGATCGAGAATATCCTTACGGTTGGTCGCCGCCAGCACGATGACGCCTTCGTTGATAGCGAAGCCGTCCATCTCCACCAGCAGCTGGTTGAGGGTCTGCTCGCGCTCGTCATGGCCGCCGCCCATGCCCGCACCGCGGCGCCTGCCTACGGCGTCGATCTCGTCGATAAAGACGATACACGGCGCATGCTTCTTGGCCTGGTCAAACGTATCGCGCACACGGCTGGCGCCCACGCCCACAAACATCTCCACAAAATCGCTGCCGGAGATGGACATGAACGGCACGCCTGCCTCGCCGGCCACAGCCTTGGCCAGCAGCGTTTTGCCGGTGCCGGGCGGGCCTACGAGCAGCACGCCCTTAGGAATGCGCGCCCCCACCTTGGTGAAGCGGCGCGGATTTTTCAAAAACTCGACAAGCTCCTGCATCTCTTCCTTTTCTTCGACCGCGCCGGCCACATCCGCAAAGGTGATGCGGTTGCCGTCCGGCTCAAAGATGCGTGCAGTGCTGTGGCCGAAGTTCATCATCTTTCCGCCGCCGCCACCGCCCTGCTGGCGCATGATGAACATCCAGAAAACCATGAGGCCCAGCGTCATGATGATGTAGGGCATCATTTCCAGGAACCACGGCGTCGTCGGCGGCGCCAGGTAGGTCAGCTCAAAGCCAAGCTCCAGCTCAGAGATATTCTCCAGCGGCTCACCCGCTCGCCTGGCCGCCAGACGGCGGCAGGTATCGATAAACGTATCGCCGTCAGCACGCGCAACAAAGTCATATGCTTCGGTGGAAAACGCCTCTGCAGGAATGCTGCTGCCGCTGATGCGGGCATACACAACGTCATCCTGAATCGCCACCTGCTCGATGACGCCCTTCTCGATGTGGGCAAGCATCTCGCTGTATTCAATCCGGGCGCCCGCCTGACTGTTCATCGTGCCGGAAAACATCTGCGCAACGGCAAATACCACCATGATGATCAGCAGATACATCGGGAAACCCTTATAAGACTTCTTCAATGGAAACCTCCAGCCCTGCGGCATGCGCCGCAAAATGATGATGCGATTAAATGCTTACTTTTCGTATACTTCCGGCTTAAGCACGCCGATGTCCGGCAGATTACGGTACTTTTCGGCATAGTCCAGGCCATAGCCGACCACAAACTCATCCGGAATCGTGAAACCGAAATAGTCCACATGCAGCGGCACGCGGCGGCGCTCCGGCTTATCCAGCAGGGTCGCGATCTTCAGGCTCGCCGCGCCGCGGCTGAGCAGGTTTTCGCGCAGGAAGCTGAGCGTCATACCGGAGTCGACGATGTCCTCGACGACCAGAACATCCTTGCCGTTGATCGGCTTATCCAGGTCCTTCATGATGCGCACAACACCGGAGGACTTCGTCGCGCTGCCGTAGCTGGAAATCGCCATGAAGTCCATCGTCATCGGCAGATCAATCTCGCGTACCAGATCTACAAAAAACACCACCGCACCCTTAAGAATGCAAATGACGGTCAGATCCTTGCCCCTGAAATCCTCGGTGATCTGCGCAGCCATCTCCTTCACGCGCGCAGCAATCTGTTCGCGGGTCAGAAGCAGTTCATCTTTCAGATCAGCATACATTTCTCTATTCTCAGTCATGACGATATCCTCCAAAGATATTCTTTATTCGCCCGCACAGGGCCATTCCCCGCAAAAACGGACAAGCATCTGTTCTTCATGTTCGTGATCTGCGCATTGCTGCGCACTGCGAAGCCCGACGGCAAAGAGCACCTCGCCCCCGCTCGTGCGCAGCACAGGCATGCTTTCGCGCATCGCGCGCTCGATTCCCGCGTCAATCATCAGTTTTTTGAGCTTCACCGGCGATTTTCTGCCGAAGGGAACCATCGTCTCTCCCTCACGCCGCGAGCCAACGCTTGCCTTCGCCAGCAGCCGCACGGGAATCCGCTGTGTCAGCCTGCCGTCCCCCGTTTCGCCTGGGAGCGCAGGATGCACTTCAAAGCAGCCAAATGGAGTCTGTGTCCTTCCAGGAATGCGCAGCGCCGTATCCTGCGGCGCGGACTGTACCCTTTTGAGACACAGATAGCGCGCGCCGATCATTGCATGCGCGCCCCCGGTCAGGTTGACCGTTGCATCATCCGACGCCAGCGCATCCATGACCGCCTCGATTACGTCCGCACGCTGCGCACCGATGCCGGCGCGATCCATGATCCGCACCAGCACGCGGGAACAAAGCGCAGAATGCAGGCCCGAAAGCACGCTCTTTTCAACCGCAGCGCCATCTACAAGCGGCAGCACGCGGATATTGAGCATATCCATCTGCTGCGTAAAATAGTCCTCGTCCCGCTGCGCAGCGCGTGAAAGCCTGCACAGCGCAGCACCCGAACCCGATACAATCTGCTCCATAGCAGGCAGCAGCTCATGCCGGATTCTGTTTCTCAGGTATGCCGGATCGGTATTTGTGCCATCCTCCCGCCATTCCTGCCCGATGGAACGAAGGTATGCGCGCAGCGCATCCGGCTGCACATCCAGCAGCGGCCGGATCAGCCTGCCCGAGCGAAAGCGCATCGCACACAGCCCGCGCAGATCGCTGCCGCGCAGAGCATGCAGCAGCACCGTCTCCGTCTGATCGCCCGCATGATGCGCCAGCGCAATCACATCTGCGCCGATTGCATCAGCGGTTTTATGCAGGAAATCATAGCGCAGCCGGCGCGCAGCATCCTCCAGCCCACAGCCATGTGCACGAGCATAGCCGGGCGCATCGACATGCTCCGTATACAGAGGAATCCTTTTTTCTTCGCACAGCGCCTGTGAAAACGCCATATCCGCCAGAGATTCACTGCCTCGGATACCGTGTTCCACATGCGCGCAGGACAGCAAAAACGGATAGCTTTCCCTTGCCTCGAGCAAAAGGCACAGCAGCGCCGTCGAATCTGCGCCGCCGCTGAGCGCCAGCAGCACATGGCTCCGGGGCGCCAGCGTACAGTCCTGCGATAAACGCAGGCAAAAATCATCCACTGTCTTCATCCGTCTACTCCTGTCCATACAGATTCTATTGTACCCTGTCAAGACGAAAATGGCAAGGTTTCTGCACAAAAAAGTGATCCCGGCCTGCTTCCAATTCCGTCCTGGTCAGGCGGCATGCTGATATGCGAAAAAGCGCCGCGCCCAAGCAGCCCGCTTCGGCACGACGCTCGTCTTATCCGCCTTTTCCCACCCGCGCACAGAGCACCGCCATATCGTCTCTGGGCGCCCCATCATCCAGGCACTGCGCGATTAGTCTCTCGCCCACCGTCTGTGGATGCAGGCGGGAAAGCTTCTGTATCGCCGCACAGAGCGCTTCCTCGCCGCCGGGGAACCCCCCTGCCACGCCGTCTGTCATCAGGATGACAACATCGCCTTGGCGCAGCGTCATGCGCAGTGATTTCGATTCCACATCCGGCAGCACGCCCACCGGCAGCGTGTCCGATCCGATGGCGCGTACCTCGCCCTCGCGCACGACATACGATGCGCAGGCGCCCAGCTTTTCAAACGCGGCCTCGCCGCTGTGCAGATCCATAACGCACAGATCCATCGTCGCATACATCTCTCTGCCTGTGCACATGAGCATCAGCGCATTGACCACGTCCAGCGCCTGCGCACGCGTGTAGCCTGCCCGCAGGCTTTCCACCATCAGCGAAAGCGCGGCATGGCTCTCCTGCATGGCATTCACGCCGCTGCCCATCCCATCGGACAGGGCCAGCACATGCCTTCCCCCCGGCAGCGTGCGCGACACATAGCTGTCGCCTGCAACCTCCTCGCCGGAGCGGCTGCGCATTGCTGCGCCGATTTCGAGCATCAGCGCCGTACGCTGCTCAAATACAGCCTGCGTGCTGAGCATGCCCTCGCGCAGACAGGCGCGCATCGGCACACCGCAGGCATCCGTAACCAGCTTTTCCAGCGTTACAGGCGCAACGTCCTCCGGTTTGAGCAGCATAACCTCCATCCTGCCACCCATGCGCAGCGCATAGGCGATGCGGATCTGCTCATATCCTGCGCGCAGCAGCGCATAGCGTACGCGCCTATATGCCTCATCGTCCGGCCGGATCTCGCTGAGCGTGCGTTCACACACCTGATGGGCCGCCGTGCTCGTTTTGGAAAGAAGCTCTACACACTGGCGCACAACCACATTATCATCCAGCGGCGCGCCGATGCTCTGTACCATCTGCGCAGTGTTCTCGTACAGGCGCGCCCATGCATGGATCATGGACGCACAGCGTATAGCAACAGCTTCGGATTGCGTCAGTTCATCGGGCACAGTGCGCTCAATCAAACCTGTCACTGACGAGCGCAGCCTGCAGGGCAAAAGCAAAAACGGCAGCATACCCGGCAGACAGACGACCAGAAGGCGGATTGTATGAAGATCGCCGCGCAGCAGCGCGCAGGCAGCCGACATGCCGCAAAGCATGACCAGCGCACACAGCCCGCGGCGCCTTGTCTTGACCTCGCCCGCCAGAAACCCGCCGCAAAGCAGCAGCGCGCATGGACTCACGCTGCCCACCCCCAGCGATACCGCACCGCCCAGCACGCCGGCACATAGGATCGCCTGGGACGCACCGCCGACATAGGCATGCTCCAGCGTAAGATACATCGCAAACGCGCTGGCAAGAATACCTCCATGCGGCAAATGAAACATGCCTGCTGCCAGCGAGGCGCACACCGCCATGACGCACAGCGGACGCGTTTCTCCATCCAGCTCATCCCGATGGCAAACGGCAAGCGCCGCGCCATCATACAATACGCTCAACCCCGCGCCAACGCTCGCCGTAAGCACAAGAACTGCCAGCGCAAACACGGAGGAAATGCCCGTGAGCACGCCCGCACTGAGCTGCGCCAGAAAAACAGCAGCGGCCATGCGCCCCCGCGCTCCGGCTCTGGCCCAAAGCCCGCACAGCAGCCACAGCAAAGCGCAGCACACCAGCTGCCAGCATGCAAGAAAATCTCCTGCCATAAAGGAGACCGAGAATCCAAGCAGCACGCCCGCAAACGCCGCCGGTACGCAAAAACCCAGACGCACGAGAACCGCAAACATCGCGCTCTGGCAGGCATAGCCGCCGCCGGGCAGCGCAGCGGGCGTCAGAAGTGCCATCATAGCAAAACACAGCGCGCGCTGCGCATATGTACCCCGGTTTCTCAGCGCCCCGGCAATTCCCTGCAGAATACCGCCAGGCGCCTCCTCCTGTATCGCGTCGTCCAATACCCATTCCGCTTCATGCTCCGCTGCGATGTGCTGTACCATACACATTCCCGCCTTTGTTTACGTGATATAGGCTCATTGTATAGGGTATTGCCATGCACGCCTGTCGCTTCCGCGCGCAAAAAAAGAAAAGCGCTCGACGCGCTTTTCCATTTCTTCACATTATGCCAGACCGGGAATGATCAATCCCAAAGATCCTCATCGTCATCGTCAAACGGATTGGCTGCCTCCACAGTCTCCTCGCCGAGCAACGCCCGGGCCTGGCTGTTCGGCAGTTCGCCCACACCGGTCAGTTTCCTGGCGATGGTCTCGCTGTGGCGCTGAGCAGACTCAATGGTTTCGCTCGCCTGGCGCAAACGCTTCTGCGTACGGCTGAGCAGATTGGCAAAGCCGCCGAAATCCGTTCGCACAGCGCTGAGCAGCGCCATAATCTCCTCCGTCCGCTGCTCAATAGCCAGCGAGCGGAAGCCCATCTGCAGACTCTGCAGCAGCGCAGCCAGCGTCGTCGGACCAGCGATCACCATGCGGCTCTCGCTCTGAATGCGCTCCGCCAAGCCGCTGATACGCAGCACCTCGGCATACAGCCCCTCATTCTGCAAAAACATCACCGCATAATCCGTCGTATAAGGCGGCGCAATCAGCTTTTCACTCATGCGGCGCGCATGCATACGCACAGCCGATTCCAGCAAACCACGTGCGCCGTCCACTTCCTCACGCGAACCGTTCTCCAGCGCCGTGCGCAGCTCGGTATACTCGCGCATCGGCAGGCCAGCATCAATGGGCAGATACACCGTATGCCCATGTCCCTGCCCAGGCATCACGACGACATAATCCGCAACCGCCTCGCCGCCCGGACGCACAGCGGCACGCTGCGCATACTGATCCGGCGCAAGCATCTGCGAAAGCAGCGTCCCCAGCTGCATTTCACCCCACACGCCCAGCGGCTGCGTGCCGCCCAGCGTACGGCTGAGCTCATCCACGCTGCCCGCCAGGGACTGCATGGCATTGAGACTGTTGGTCACCTGCTCAAGCCTGCGCGTTACCTGTGCAAAGGAAGCTTCCAACCGTTGGTCGACCGTTGCACTCAGCTTTTCATCCACTGTCAGACGCATCTGTTCCAGCTCACGGCGGTTATCTTCACTGATCCGCGTAAGTCCGCCTTCCAGCGTTTCACGCATGCGGTCAATTCGCTCTTCATTGCCTGTAAGCTTGTCGTCGATCGTCTTCGTCACAGAACTCAGGCGTTCTTCATAGGTATTCAGGCGTCTGTCCATCGTCTCGCGGATACGCTCCATGCGTTCCTCTTCCTGACGTCCCGCTGCGCGCATCTGTCCGCCCAAGGAATCCATCTGGCCCTGCTGCGTGCGCGTCATCTCGCCCATCATGCGCACGACGCTGTCGTTCACCGCCTGCATGGCCTCGCTGTATTCGCGCTGTGTGCGCTCATTCGTTTCACGGGAGCGCGCATCGGACACAGCCAGCTGCTCCGTGATCTCCCTGGTCATCTCGCGCACGCTTTCTTCCGCCTGCTTCGTACGGCGATGCAGCAGCACAAGCGCAATCAGCATCAGCAGTACCAGCAGCAGACACAGCATCAGCATCGTCTGCTGGGTACCCATACCTTCCAGCTGCTCACTGACTCTCTGCAGCAATTCCATAAATTCACGCTCCGTATTCTCCCGCCGTGTAGCGCGCGGGAAACAAATATGATATAATGAAGCCGCCCATATGGGCAAAGGAGGTTTCCAAATGGCCCAAAGACGCAGACAGGAACAACAGATGAAAAAACAGCAGCGCATCATTACCGCCCTGTGCATTGGCGGCGGCATCGGCGCAGTGCTTATCAGCCTGCTTATCTGCATCATGATATTTGATCCGTTTTCCGCAAACGTGCCGGTATCCGCGCCTATTGCCACTTCGCTGCCCTACAGTGCATCCGAGCCGTTCTCTCTGAGTGATCTGACCACAGCGCAGGTGAATCAGATTCGCAAAAACGGCAGAATGACCGTCAGTGACGGTCCGCGTGGTGTGAGCATCGGCGATACGCTGGAAAAGCTGATGGAACGGCTGCCGTCCACCATCGCCAAGAAACAAACTGCCGCTATAGAAAGCGATATGCAGTCCGACGAGGAGATGAACCAGTATTACCAGGATTATCTGGATACGCTGGACTCCAGTGAACGGACCGGCCTGCAGTCTGAAGAGCAGATCATTCTCTACTGTGCGGATTATTTCCAGAACCAGAACGGCATGATGACCGTGCTGCCTCCACGCGGTCTGATTGATGTGGACAACGGCGAGATCATCGTGACACTCCTTGCCCCGACCAGCGCCTATCCCGCAGGCACCAAGGACAATTACGGCGCTTACGAGCACGTTTACTGTGTATACACAATCGATCCCGAAACCACAACGATATCGTCAATTGTGCTGGGGATAGATCAGTAACGGAACTCAATACAGTTCATCTTTCATTATATAGAAGCGCAGATTAGTTGTCAATTGTTAAGCAATTAATATTTTCGTAATAATTTCTTTTTTCAAAAGCCTGTGTGAAAAGCCCTTGACAAATCCTCCCGTTATGCTATAATGTACTTTGTTTGACGACGCAGACTCGTCATCCGGGGTGTAGCGCAGTTTGGTAGCGTGCTTGAATGGGGTTCAAGAGGCCGCGAGTTCGAATCTCGCCACTCCGACCAGCAAAAAGTGCTTGATTTCACTACGAAATCAAGCACTTTTTCTTTTATCTTCTATTCCAAAAGTTTAGGAATACTGTACGGCAGGGTACACTTTTTCAAAAACGCGGGTACACAGCGCCTTGAATGCACACAAAAAGGAGCTGTGAAAATGTCAACCATTACTGAGAAAAAGAAGGATGGAAAGGTTATCGCGTTCAAATTTCAGCTGTGCATTGGAAGGGACGATTCGGGTACACAAAAGTACAAAACGACGACGTGGAAAACGCCAAATGGTCTGAGCTATGCCAAAGCCCGCAAGCTGGCAGAGGCTGAAGCCTATCGCTGGGAGCAAGAGATCAAAGGAAACCAGCCAGAACACGGCGAATTCGCGACGCCGACGCCTATCCCCTGTGAAGCTCCTGAAGAGCCTGAGATCGTACCCGAAGAGGAAACCTTCCGCTACTTTACCGAACAGGTTTGGCTGCCCCTGAAGGTCATTGCGGGCGGTCTGAGACCATCTACCGTCGCCATGTACGGATTCATGATGCGCGTGGCTCTGCCCCAGCTTGGAGACAAAAGACTCAGGGACATAACGTCCATCGACATCATGAGATACCTGCAATATCTCCGTGACGAGTATCACGCCCCTGACGGAAGGACGCTTTCGGAGAAGAGCATCAAGCATCATTACGACATCCTGAGGATCATCTTTAACTACGCGGAGAAGCAGGAGTTCATCGAGAAGAATCCGATCAAGAAGGTGGACGCGCCGCGAACGGTCAAACGCCCAGTGGATGCGCTCACGCAGGATCAGGCGCGAATCTTCTTCAGTGCAATCCGCGAATGCAAGCCCGAATACCGTTGCATGATGCTGCTCATGGCGACGACGGGAATCCGGCGCGGAGAATGCCTTGGCTTGCAGTGGCAGGACTTTAACTTTGAAGAGAATACGCTGCACATTTCCAGAAATGTGACGTACACCAAGCAGAGCGGCATCCTTGTCGCGGAACCGAAGACGCCATGCAGCATCCGCACCATTCCGATCATGGAAGGCGTCAAACACGAACTGCTTTTGCTCAGACGATCCGCGATCCAACGCCATCCCAACCAGATCATCAAGAACATGTACCTCTTTGAAGGGCTTGAAAGTCCCTACCAGCCCCGCGATCCGAACACGGCAACGCGCAAGATCACGCATTTCATGCGAAGAATCGGCTTGCAGGGCATTTCTCCCCACGATCTGCGGCACACATGCGCGACACTGCTCCTTGAGAACGGCGCGGACATCAAGAGTGTACAGGAGATATTGGGGCATGCGGATGCGTCCACGACTCTGAACTTCTATGTCAAGGCGGATCTGCGGCAGATGAAGGTTGCGACGCAGAGGTATGCGGAGGCGTTTGACTTGTAATTATTAAATAATCCGCTAAGATCATTGTTTTGCAACAAAATCCTTCTCTTTTACCCTTTCTGCAAATCACTGGAAAAACGTACAGTGGTTTGATATAATTGATATGCAATTACTGTCAGGGAGGCGTAACACTGTGAGAATGAACGACGGAAGAGAAGTATGGTATCGTCTCCTGAACTGGGACAAAGGCCAAGCTGCGGCTGAACGCCTGAGCGCGTTGATTCTGAGTAACGACGGCTATAAAGGTGTCGATCCTTCACACCCCCTGGGTGGGCCAGATGGATTAAAGGATATGGCTTTGTCCTATGAAGGGAAAAAGTGGATCGGGGCAGTCTATTTCCCGCGAGGACAACAGTCCTTTTCGGATATCCTCGCAAAATACAAGCACGACTTGCAAGGCGTTGCAGCCAATGAAGCTGCGGGGATTGCCTTCGTCACAAACCAAGAGTTACGATTAGGTGAACGAAAACAGCTTGCTGACATAAATCCAGAAGTTGACGTTCGTATATACCATCTGGAACGTATCGCTCAAATGCTGAATAGTCCAGCTTTTTACGGCATACGCTTAGAATTTCTGGATATAGAAATGACAAGCGAAGAACAATTGGCCTTTTTTGCTGTCAGAGATGATCGGCTATCACGCATGGAGAAAATGATCCAGCAACTCTCCGTCAGTTTGGATTCGTTCAAGCAAATCCACACAACCAAAGCTATGCAGGATGATGATTATGATGATGAAATGCGGAGCGAAGAAGAGATCATTGATGCCTCTGAAGAGTTTTTTGACAAAATCTGGTTTGACCGTCACATGATGCTAAAAAGCAGTATCGAAGATGGCGATACTGAGGTCAATCCAGATATATGGAAAGGTGCAATGGAAGCAGAGAAGCGTATGATTGAAAAATACGGCGATGAAAACCTCGGCCCATATAGCGATTTTGAATGGGGTATGCTTAATGGAAAGCTATCCGCATTACGATGGGTTCTTGGTTGCGAATGGGATATGCTTGATACATGATACAATGGCTGTTGACAACAATGTCAGCAGCCATTGCTTTTTATAGTAATTTCAAATACTTATACACTGTCGGCCTACTCAGCCCGCATATCCTCGCCAACTCACTTACGTTCATCTGCTTCGCAGCAAAAGCAGGATAATGCTTATAGAAGATCGCCGGGATATCATCCTTCGTCGTGGGCTTGCGACCCACTTTGACGCCCTTGCTCTGTGCATTCCTGACGCCAGAGCGAACCCTTGCGCGGATCATTTGAAGCTCAAGCTCCGAAAAGACGCCAGCCATCTTCATGAACGCCGCTGACATAGGATCAATTTCGCCGTTCCGGCAGTCAATCGTGATGCTTCCCACGATGACCAATCTCAGCTTCTTGTCCTTGATGACGTCGATGATCTCACACAGCTGCTTTGTGCTTCTGCTCAGTCGGCTGACCTCAAGAGTGATGATCGTATCGCCCTCAGTCGCCGTATCCAAGAGCATATGGAGATTCTTCTTCACTTTGGCATCGCCGTGTTCATATTCAAAAACCACTTCGTCCGCGCCTGCGGCTTTCAGTTCGCGGATTTGCCTGTTGATATCCTGCTTGTCCTCGTTCGTCGAGCAACGCGCATAGCCCCAATTCTTCATCGTTCTGACCTCCTATGTAAAAGAAAAGGTGGATCGCTGCAAATCGTTTCGTTTACCGATTTCTTTTACGCTTTTACCGTGTTTTCTGCGGCGATCCAGCCCCATGGTGACTGTATAAGCTTCCAAATGTTTGTTTTTACGCCTGTTCCACGGCATCCACTTCGCGAAGCACTTCCGTTCTGTGTGCTTTTTGCAATTCTCGCACATGATTTCTCAAAGAATACAGAGCTGATCCAATAGCTTCAAATGCGTCTGCCGCTTCATACCTTTGAGCCTTCATCGCAAGAGACAGTAGAGATGATGCTTCATCCTCATATAGAGCAATAGCACCTTCAATCAGAAGCCGCATTTCATACTGTGCAATACCAGACTTCCAGAGATAGCTTTCTTCCATCGTATTTTCTCCCATATGGGGAAGGCGGGATCAACCCGCCGTTCCCAAGATCATGCTCACAGCCTTCTCAGCCTTACCTGCTGCGCTCACGATGAACCGCTTGTCATCGCGCAGAACCTTGAGCCAGTTCTGCACATACGCTGCACTATTGCGGAAGCTGTTCGCCGTTTCAAGTCCCACATGATTAACCAGAGCCGCTGCGCCGATCTCCGCGATCAGTTCTTCCTTGCTGTACGCCTCAGAACCAAAGTATGCGGTCTTGCTCAGACGATCCAAGCGGCTGGCGTGGCCTGTGCTGTGCGTCAGTTCGTGAAACGCTGTGCTGTAATACTCTGCGGTCTCCGCAAACTGTGCCAAGAGCGGAAGAACAACCGTATCGCTTGAAGGCTGATAGAACGCTCTGTCGCCTTCCTGATGTCTGATCGTGACGCCGCTCCGCTGTGCATATGCGGCAATCATGTTCTCTGCGGTTTCGTCAGGCTTTGCAGTCGCCGGAAGTTCGAGCATATGCTTCGCGGTCAGGCCTTCGCACTGGTCGATGTGAAACACCTTGTAATAGCGCAGGAACGGCACTTGCTTCTTTTCGTGCGTCTCTTCGTCCTCTTGTTCGATGAACTTCCAGAACACGACCATCTGCGACTTCTCTCCCTTGCGAACCTTGCCACCTTCCTTCTGACACTGGGCGAAGGTCAGATATTCGCCGCCGCGTCCAAGGATCATTTGGTTCAAGAGAGAATAGGACTTGCCGGTTGCCCTGCTGATGGCGTTGCCGCTTGCGATCCACGGCTTCTGCCAAGGGATGATGCCCTGTTCCATCTGGTTGATGATTCGATTCGTGACTTCCGCGTAAATGTCCATATGCTTTGCTCCTTTTGATTGCGGGGAGCAAAGACTTGTGGTAGAATGTCCTTGCTCCCCTGTTCGTAGTGGTTCGGGGTTGCTTGCCCTTCCAGAGATTGCAGTCTCTTTGGGGCTGGTCTGGATGCTTTGCAGAGCATTCAGACTTTTATTTTTCCTCTTCCGAGAGAGCGTCTTCGACCATCCTTCTCAGCCAGAGAAGAGCGGTTTCGATGGTTTCCATCGTAGTGTTGAGATGTACTTTGCCTTGTGCGGTCAGGGCTTCATTGATATCGCCGCCGTCGCGGTTGAGATAGTCCAGAGCACCGCGAATCACAAGTCGCAAGCGGTGAAGATTGATCTCTTTGTTCATCTTTATCACCTCACACAGAAGCGTCGGGTTGTGGTCTGCTTCATAAACCGTTCCGCGATTTCCGGCAGAGCCTTCTTGAGGGCAGTGGTGTCGATGCGGCTGGTGATGACCGTCTTCCAATCGACCTTGAACGCGCCAGCGAGAAGCGTTTCTTCGTCGCCCATGACCTTCTTGATCTCGTCCTCTGCGGCAGAGATTTCGGCGTCAAGCTCTTCGCGCATGCGCTTAAGCTCCATCAGTTCTTTGACCTTGGCTTCCATGTTCGGGTTAGACATTTTCGTGTTCCTCCTTGCGGATTGTTTTTGTTGTTTGTTCCTTACATGAATAAGTATATCACGTTTAACGTTATTTGTCAATCGTTTCGCGTTAATTTCGTGCCGTTTTGCGAAAATATTTTCCTCAATACGTTGCAAGAAAACGGGAAACGTGATATAATCTGCAATTGAAAGTAGGTGATTCTGATGATTAAGTTTCGTCTTAAAGTACAATTGGCCATGAAAGACATGAATCAAAAGCAGTTGGCAGAGCAAACCGGAATCCGTCCGTCAACCGTTTCCGCGATCTGTACCGGAAGCATCAAAGAAGTGCCTGTTGCCGTGCTGGACAAGATTTGCACTGTGCTCAACTGCCAGCCGGGTGACATCATGGAATACATTCCTGACGAAAAATAAAAATCAGGGACAGCTCCCGCGCGATCCTGCGCAGGGCTGTCCCTTTGGCGTATAGGAGGCCGGGTGTTTCAGGACTTTTCCAGATCAAAAGTGGAAAGCGGCCCCGGCGTGGTCTTTACTCCCACTAAGTCGTCTGAGAATTTCAGATCTCGGACATGGATGGATGTCTTGGGCTGTTGCATAGCCTTTTGTCTCCATTGCAATCTATAAGTTCTTTTCAAACTCTTCCATCAGAGCTTCTTCCTGCTCTGGCGTGATCAGGCCTTCGTCAATCAGATCGGCGAGGCAAGCGTTGTCAATATGCCTCTGCTTAAGTCGTGTCATATTCATTTGAACCACTTCTTCAGCGGCGCAAAAACGTCTTCAATAGCCTTTTGCGCCTTTTTCATGCTCTACTTGTCGATCTCGATTTCCACCTTGCGGCTGGTTAGTTGCTTGTGAACTTCATCCTTCACGGCAGCCGGAATCTCTTTCTTGATATCGTCGGCTGCGCCTTCGGCAACAGCATCAGCGTATTCGCAAAACTACTGAATGTGCATGCCGTGGTATGGGTTTTCGCTGCTCATTGCGGCGCTCATCTGCATGCCGTGTTTGATTGCAGAGGCGCGTGCTTTATTGTAATTCATATTTCATTTCTCCTTTAATAGTTTTCAAGTATATTACAGTGGAACAGATGCTTGCGGATCAGCTGCCGCACAATCTGCGATGCGGACAGATCGTGGTCTTCCGCATACTTCATTAGGGTTTCTTTGTCTTCTTTCGGAAGACGGACTGTTAGTGTTGTAATGTCTTGCATAGTTTCACTCCCTTCATAGTTCCATGAGAAAGAGCGTAATACAAGTGAATACCATTGTCCAAGAAAATGGGGGCGTCTGCTGTGCAGATGATTCTCCGCTGTGCAAACGCCCCGGTTTCTTTATCTGTGTCCCTTCACTCTTTCAGGGATGCTGTTTTTTCCTTCGATTTGCTCTCACCAGATAAGCAAATGAAGAGCAATCAAGAGAAGAAGAATTGAGGAATGCGCCCGCCATCTGCTCAAACACGTTATTCTTTTCTTTCTTCTTTTGATGCGAGGCCCGATGCCTTGGCATCGGGGCGCGCGGGGGTGCGGGGTCTCCCCGCATTATTTGTTATTATCTGTAGCCCCGTATCTGTCGCTTTATATGTTATTTATTTCTATATTCTTGCGCGAACAGTTTTGACCGCTGAGCGGATTGAGTGTCCTGTGTGCGGACGCTCAATCCGTCTTGTGAACGATTAGAAAGCAAATTGTCCTTGAGCCGGACGTCCGCCAGACGAACTCACATCAACGAATTCAATCTTTGCATTGCGCTGTTCGGGATGTGTACGCTCGTTCTT
>JAFQIF010000007.1 GCA_017397695.1 Clostridia bacterium | reverse complement strand
TCACAATTAATTACACTCAGTGCATACTTAAAATCCAGAAAAAACAAAACAAAAAGAACTCACCAACCATTTCTGATTGGTGAGTTTATGGCTAAAGGGTGTAAATCGTGATACAAGGGTTGTTATGGGTTTAGGTCGATACATCCCTCAAATCCTCTCAATCACTTTAGCAAAAACAGTGATTACTCCGCCATCGCCTTGGCGGCCTGCCCGCCCGCAACGCGGCCGAAGACCACGCTCTGGCTGTAGCCGCCAGACTGCCAGGTCACCTCGCCGCAGGCGTAGAGGTTCTCGACCACGGTGTCGTCCGCATAGAGCACCTGAGCAAACTCGTTGCAGCTCACGCCGCCCTTGGTCATGTGCACGCCGGACTCGACATGCGCCGCATAGTACGGACCCTCAGCGTCAAACGGACGCGGGCCGGGCTTGGCGCGGAACGGATCGTCGCACTCGCCGGCGACGGCCTTGTTGTAGGTCTCGATGCCCGCCTTGAGGTTCTCGGCGTTCATTCCCAGCTTCTCGGCCAGCTCGTCAAGCGTGTCCGCCTTGACGTGATAGCCCGCAGCGGTGTGCTTGCGCAGGCGGTAGTTGGCGTTGTAGTTGGTGGAGTCGTAGACGTAGTATGCCGGAGACTGCTCCAGCAGCGTGGTGCCAAGGCCCAGATTGCCAGCAGTCTCGTCGATGAAACGCTCGCCGTTCTTGTTGAAGAGCAGGAAGCCTGCGCTGCCGCCGGTCAGATCACGGCGAACCGCCAGAATATACGGGAAGACGCGGATGTTACCCATATTCTCCAGCTTGAAGCCGAGCTTCTCAAACACCGGCACGAAGTCGCCGGTCGCGCCCATCTGGTTGGAGGTCTGAAGCGCCTCGTGGCCCGGGGCATACTTGGCGAGCAGCTCCTTGTTGGCGGAGAAGCCGCCGGTGGCCAGAATCACCTTGTCGGCGTGAATGCTGAACTGCTTGCCGTCCTGCTCAGCCACAACGCCCACGCACTTCTTGCCGTCCATGATCAGATCGACGCCCTTGGTGCCGGTCATCACCTTCACGCCCAGGTTCGCGACATGGGCCTCCATGCCGTCCTGAATGTGCTCGCCCGCATAGGCTTCGGCGTGCTGCATGTGGTTGCGCATGCCGTAGGTGTAGTTGAGCTCAACGCCGAAGCTGCGCAGCCAGGCGTCGGTGGTCGCCTCAACGTCGGCCCACACGCGGGTGCGCGCCTCGCCGTTGCCTGCGCCGATCATATCCTCATAGAACTTGTCGGCGCTGTCCTCGATGCCGGCCTCCTGCATCGCCTTGGAATTGACCAGATCGTAGAAGTTCATGTCGAACTTGCCGTTGCCGGAGAGGATGTCCAGCTTCTCGATGACCAGCACATCCTCGGCGCCGTTTTCCTTCGCCGCAATCGCAGCCGCAAGGCCGGACGGGCCGCCGCCCACGATCACGATGCCGGCGGTCAGATCAGCCAGGGTCTCGGTGTTTTCCGGGCCAGCGGTGGTGAAGGTCACCTCGCCATAATCGAGGCCATGCTCCGCAGCGGCCTTGGCCACGGCGGTCTTCACGGCGTAAGAGGAGAAGGTCGCAGCGGAAACACTGTCGATCTGCGCGGTCTGCGCCGCCAGCAGACGCTCCTCAAGAATCGGGAACGCGCGGTTGCTCACCGCGGTGGTCTCATGATGATAGAGCACGTTGACGTCGGTGAGGGTCTCGTGATCGAAGGTCACGGCAACCTCCATCTCGCCGCCATAGCCGTTCGCCTTGGTGCGGTAGGTCGCAATGCCGGAGAGCGCCTTGGCGGCATTCTCGCCCGCGATGCGGCCGAAGACCACGCTCTGGCTGTAGCCGCCGGACTGCCAGGTCACCTCGCCGCAGGCGTAGAGATCCTTGCAGACGGCGCCGTCGGCATAGAGCACCTGGGCCTTCTCGTCGCAGGTGACGCCGCCCTTGGTCATGTGAATGGCAGAGGTGACGAGAGAGACGTAGTACGGGCCTTCCTCGAGGATCGCACGCTCCGGCTTGTGGCCGAACTCGTCCTCGGTGCCGTTGGCGGCATGCTCGTTGTAGGCGGCAAACGTCGCCTTGAGGGTCTCGGCATCACAGCCGATATACGCGGCGACGTCGTCCATCGTGGCGCACTCCGCGAAGCGGCCTTCCTTCACCTGTTTGCGTACATTGGCAGCATCCACGATCTTCTGGGTGTCCACCACCATGTACACGCTGCCCTGCTCGCGGATCGGCTGGCACTTGGCAAGCTCGCTGACGCGCTCGTTCATGAAGCGCTTGCCTTCCTTGTTGACCAGCACGGTGCCCTTGGAGCTGTTGGTCAGGTCGCGGCTGGGCTGGAGGATCAGGTCGATGACGCGGATCTTGCCCATCTGATCCAGACCGAAGCCGAGCTTCTCAAACACAGGCACGAAGTCGCCGGTCGCGCCGATCTGGTTGGAGGTCGGATAGCCCACGTGATCCGGGGCGTACTTGGCCAGCAGCTCCTGATTGTTGGAGAAGCCGCCGGTGGCGAGGATAGTCTTCTTCGCCAGGATGTTGTAGCTCTCGTTCTTGTTGGTGGTCACCATGACGCCCTTGGCGTCCTTGCCGTCCATCACAAGGTCATAGCCCTTCACGCCGGTGCGGATTTCAACACCCAGCTCATACGCATGGCGCTCCATCTCGCGCTGGATCATCTGGCCGGCATAGTCGTCCTTGGTCGCCATGTGGTTGCGGCCGCCGTAGTTGTGATCCAGCGTGACATTGAAGCTGCGCAGCCACGCGTCGATCACCTCTTCTCCCTCGGCCCAGACCTTGAGGCGTTCCGGCGTGTTGCCGGCCTTGCTCATGTCAGCAATGAACTTCTCGCGGCTGTCAATGACGCCGTTGGCCTTCTGGGCCTCAGAGTTGAAAACGTCGTAGAAGTTCAGGTCGAACTTGCCGTTGCCGGAGAGGATGTCCATCTTCTCAACAACCAGAACATGCAGGTCAGGATTAACTTCCTTCGCAGTGATCGCAGCCGCCAGACCGGACGGGCCGCCGCCAACGATCACGATATCCGCCGTGACGTCCTCAAGCGTCACCGCCGGGTATTCCTTCTTGTCAAACATGCCCACCGCCGGCGCTTCCATGCCCGCCTGCGCCATCGCATCTGCGACGCCCGCCTTGACGGCATAGGAAGAGAACGTCGCAGCAGTCACGCTGTCCACGTCCGCGGTATTGGCATTGACGATGCGCTCCGCGATCATCGGAAACGCGCGCTCAATGACAACCAGAGACTCCTTGTGTTCACCCAGCTCCACGGAGACGATCTTGCCGCCTTCGATCGTGGTATTCACGGTCACGGGGCCGCCATAACCCTGCTGGGTAGAAGTATAGGTCTCGGCCACAGCGCTCATGGTCATCATCATGATCAGCGCCAGAGCCAGTACAAGAATACGCTTCATAAGTACCTTCTCCTTCCTTCGTCCAGTTTTTATCAAACCAGCATTTTTATTATATCGAATTCTTCGCATGAATACAATTTGTTTTTTCAATTTACGCACTTTAGATTATCCAAACTGACAATTTGGTTTTTGTAAAGTCACTTGAATGACTGCAGCCGCCCGAGATGTACCCGAGCGGCTGCATATAGAGAAATAAGAAGGAAGGCTTAGCCAATATAGCCCGCGAACAGGAACGCAAACGCATAGGAAGCGATCGCCACGGACAACCAGGTGATGCCGCCCAGCGCGATGGGCTTAAGGCCCTTGGAGAAAACATCCTTAAACTTGATCTTGAAACCGACGCCGGCCAGAGCAGCAGCGAAGAGATACTTGCCCAGCTTGCCCAACAGGGAAACGCCCTTGGCGCTGAAGATACCCGCAGTATTCAGGCCCGCCATCACGACGAACCACAGGATGAACATCGGGAAGGTCTTCTTCACAACCGCCAGCACGCTGTCGTTCTGGGCGGCGGCGCCGTTCTTCTTCGCGCGGCCGGCCATCACCAGCGTCCACACCAGCGCAACAAAGATCAGCATCGTGGTACGCACCAGCTTCACGTTGAGCGCACCCTGGAAAGCCGGATCGCCAATCATAGCCTGATAGGTCGCCTGCGCGCCAGCAACGGAAGAGGTATCATTAATCGCAGTGCCGGCAACAAAAGCGAACTGATTCGGCGTGAAGCCCAGCGCAGAAATCAGGTAGGGATAGCTGAACGCAGCCAGCGTATCAAACAGGAAGATAGCCGCCATGGCGAAAGCAATCTCCGCCTCGTGCGCCTTGATGATGCGGCTCAGGGTCGCAATCGCAGTGCCGCCGCAGATGCAGGTACCGCCGCCGACAAGGATGGAGGTGTTTTCAGAAACGCCAATCTTCTTGCCCACGATCATCGCAACGGTGAAGGAGAGCAGAATATTGAAGATGATCAGCGGCAGAGCGCGAACGCCGGTACCCATGATCGCCGCGAAGGAAAGCGTACCGCCGGTGGCGATGATGCCCCAGTTGAGGAACTGCTTGGAGCAGTAGGTCGTGCCTTCCTTGAAGTCCTTGCTGATGGACGGGGTCAGATTGCACACGATCATGGAGAACAGCAGCGCAAGCATCGGACCGCCGATAACCGTGCGGCCGAACCACGCCTTCTGCAGATCGGTGCTCATGTTGGCCAGCACGCCAACGACGACGCAGAGCACAATTGCGAAAATTTTGCCCCACTTGATGCTGGAATTCTGATTCTGCATACGTTTTTTCCTCTCTCTCTTATCGATATCGTTAATTATTTATCATAAACAGCCGCAAAAAGCCGTCCCCTGCGCCAAGCGGGTGGTTAAGCCCGCTGACGCAGGCGACGGCCACAGGGTGTGCTTATGCAGTTATGGAACTCCCATGCGGGAAAAATCAGCAGGTCGCGCCGCCAACCAGATGCAGCTTGGCATCAAGGATCTCCTGCTTGCGTGCGAGGATCGCATCGCCCAGAATCTCCTTCTCGCAGTACTCAAAGCCAAGGCGCTCGATGGTATCGGCAAAGCGCTCGCCGGTCTTGCCCTGCTCGCGGAAGAACAGGATCGCCTTCTCAACGGTATCCAGCAGTTCTTCCTCGGTGGTGAAGATCTTATTCAGAGCCTTGCCGCGGTTGACCTTCTTGCCCCAGCGGCCGCCGATGGTGATCTTGAAGCCCGGAGTGCCCTCTTCGATGACATCGAACGGGCAGGTACCCACGCAGCGGCCGCAGTTGTTGCAGACGTCCTCATTGATCTCAATCTCGCCGTCCTCCACGGACACAGCCTTCATCGGGCAGGCCACGGCCACCTGGCACTTCTTGCAGCCGTTGCAGGAATCGGTATCGACGTTCGGAACGAGCTGACCGATGATGCCCAGATCGTTGATATCCGGCTTCACGCAGTTGTTCGGGCAGCCGCCGCAGGCAATCTTGAACTTGTGCGGGAGCTTCACGGTGTGATAGCCGAGGTAGAAGCGCTCATGAATCTTCTCGCTCAGCGCGAAGGTATCGTACAGGCCGTACTGGCAGGTGGTACCCTTGCAGGAGACGACTGGGCGAACCAGAGAACCGGTGCCGCCGGTGACCAGACCAGCCTGAGCAATGTACTCCTGGAAGGCCGGGATATTGTCAAAGTGGACGCCGCGAACCTCGACGGTCAGGCGGGTGGTGAACTCCACGTCGCCGTTGCCGTACTTCTTGGCGGCCTCGGCGATGACCATCGCCTGATCAGCGGTGATCTTGCCATTGACGGTGATGACGCGGGCGTTGAACAGGTCGGTTCCCTTGTTGTTGAGGAAGCCCATGCCCTTGACGCGCTTGATTTCAGCAGCATTAATCGTGCAAGCCATTGTAATTCTCTCCCTTTATCCTATCGTTTGATGAATATGTGTGTTTGGACAATTAGTCCACGGTCACGTCGGTAAACAGATTGCCGCCCTCGAGCACCTTCGTGTTCGTGTAGCCAAAGGCCTTGAGGCGGTTCTGCACGAGATAAGCGCGCTTACCCTTGTTGCACACCAGCAGCACCTTCTCGTCCTTGTCCACGCCGTCGATCGGGCCGGTGACGCTCGGCAGATCGATATACGGCGCGCCCTCGATGGTCGGCTTGAGGGAAGCATCCAGAATGCGGTATCCCTCGGCTTCGCCCGCGGCATACTCGGCCGGGGTCATGCTTTCCAGGCTGCCCGCCATCTTGTTCTTGAGCACGTTGAGCACATGCGCGAACGGGTGGATCGCCGTGGAGAAGGGCGGCGCATACGCAAAGTCCAGACCCTCCAGATCCTCCAGCGTCGCCTTCATCATGATGCCGACGACCGCAACGTCAACCACCTTGTCAACCGCGCCCGTGCCCATCACCTGCACACCCAGCAGGCGGCGGGTCTGCTTGTCGGCGATCATCTTCACAGCCAGCGTGCCTGCGCCCGGCATGTAATGGGCCTTGGCGTCCACCAGCGCGATCACGCTGATCGGATCAAAGCCCTCTTCCTTCGCCTGCGCTTCGGTAAGGCCCGTACGGCCTACATCCAGTCCCGGCAGATGGCACACAGCCGTGCCCAGCACGCCGCGATAGCCAATCTCCTTGCCCATCATGTTCTGGGCGATGATGCGGCCCGCGATATTGGCGGTGGAGCCCATCGGAGACCAGGCCGGCTTGCCGGTGATGGCGTTGCGCACCATCGCGCAGTCACCAGCGGCATAGATATCCGGATCGTTCGTCTGGCCGAACGCATTGGTGAGGATCGTGCCCTTGAACATGTCAATGCCGGTATCGGTCAGGAAAGCGGTATTGGGACGGATACCTGCGCTCATCACCACCAGATCCGCCTTGTAGGCCTTCTTATTGGTGAGCACCTTGGCCACCTTGCCGTCCTTGCCTTCGATGCCGGTAACCGTTACGCCGGTAACCACCGGAATGCCGGCCTCAGCCAGCTTGCCCTCGATGTACTCGGCGCACTCCGGATCAAAGCCCGGCAGCACATGCTTGGCCATATCCAGCACAAACGCCTTAACGCCGTTTGCCTTGAGGTTTTCCGCAACCTCCAGACCGATATAGCCCGCACCAACGACAACCGCGCGTGCAATACCGCCCTGAGCGATCAGATCACGCAGGGTAATCGCATCTTCCGGCGTACGCATGAAAAACACGTTTTCAAGATCCATGCCCGGGATCGGCGGATTAACCGGGCTTGCGCCGGTGGCGATCACCAGCTTGTCATAGCTGAAGGTCTTCTCTTCGCCGGTAGCAAGGTCCACAGCGGTCACCTGCTTTGCCGCGCGGTCAACCTTCGTCGCCTCGGTACGGACAAGCACCTTTGCGCCGGTCAGGCCCTCGTACTTTGCCGGAGTGTTAACAATCAGCTCTTCCTTCTCGCCAATGACGTGGCCCACATAATACGGCAGGCCGCAGCCGGCATAGGAGATATTCTCGCCCTT
>JAFQIF010000058.1 GCA_017397695.1 Clostridia bacterium | reverse complement strand
CTACAACCCTTCGGTTAACAGCCGAATGCTCTGCCATTGAGCTACTGAGGAATATGGTGGATTGAAGTGGACTCGAACCACCGACCTCCCGCTTATCAGGCGGGTGCTCTAACCGACTGAGCTATCAATCCGAACAAAAAGTATTATAGTCCCGTCGGTTGGAATTGTCAATGCTTTTTCGGCATTTTTTGAAGAATTTTGCAAAACCGTGGTCATCGCGTCTGCCGCAGGAGGCGATGACGCACTCGATACAGTGGTGCTATGGGATATCGCGACGGTAGGGAAAAGCATTGTCTTCGGGCAAAGTGATTGACCCATGAGTAAAATAGTGTTAAGATATCTTTATATAATTCCCGCAGGAATTATGCGAGCACGGGTGGAATTGACAGGAAAAATACGCAGGATTATAATAATGTAGATGTGAACGATTTGCCGTGCGGAGCGCGGCTGTTTGGAGGAAAGAATATGCAGGGAAAATCTGCAAAGAATAAATCGGATACGCTGAATATTGTCATCGTCGGCTGCGGCAAGGTGGGGCATACGCTGACCGAGCAGCTGGTCGCCGAAGGACATGATATTACAATCGTGGATACCAATGAGCGCGTGATCCGGGACACAACGGAAGTGTTTGACGTGATGGGTATCCGCGGCAACGGCGCGAGCCTGAGCGTGCTGGAAGAGGCGGGTATTGAGCATGCGGATATGATCATTGCCGTGACCGGCTCGGATGAGCTGAATCTGCTCTGCTGTACGGTTGCCAAGAAAGTCGGCGGCGATATTTCTGCCATTGCCCGCGTGCGCAATCCCGATTATGCGGAGGAGCTGGTGTATCTGCGCCAGCAGCTGGGTCTGTCCATGATCATCAATCCCGAACTGGAAGCGGCCAAGCAGATTGCGCGCGTACTCTCCCGTCCCAAGGCGCTGACGGTCAGCGCTTTTGCCAGGGGCCATGCAGAATTGCTTACGTTCAAGATTCCCTCCGGCAATGTGCTCGACGGCAAGAGCATCATGCAGCTGGATGGCATCTTTAACTTCGGTTATCTGGTCTGCGCGGTGGATCGCGAGGGCAAGGTGTCCATTCCGGGCGGTCAGTTTGTACTGCATCAGGGCGACGATATCACCATTCTGGCTAACACCCGTGATGGTCATAGAGTGTTTGAGGCGTTGGGTATGGAGAGCCATGCGGTATCCAGCTGTATGATCATCGGCGGCGGCAAGTCGTCGTACTATCTGGCCAGGCAGCTGCTCAGGCAAAAGATGGACGTAAAGATCATCGAGCAGAACCGCGCGCGCTGCGAGGAGTTTTCTGCGCTGCTGCCTGAGGCGGTCGTCATCTGCGGCGACGGCGGCGACGAGGCGCTGCTCAAGGAAGAGGGCATCGATTCTGTGGAGTCGTTTGTGCCGCTGACGGGCCTGGACGAGGAGAATATCCTGCTGACGCTGTATGCCAAGCGCATGCCCGGCCTTAAGACAATTACCAAGATCAACCGCATCACGTTCAACGACGTTATTGAAGGGCTCGATCTGGGCAGCGTCGTCTATCCCAAGTACATCACGTCCGAGACGATTACCGCTTATGTCCGCGCCAAGCAGAATACCATCGGCAGCAACGTGGAGACGCTGTATCATCTCTTCGATGGTCAGGCGGAAGCGCTTGAGTTTCATGTAGAAAAGGACGCGCCGGTTGTCGGCGTGCCGCTGATGAAGCTCAAGAAGAAGGATAACCTGCTGATTGCCTGCATCGGCCGCAAGGTAAGATCATCTTCCCGCGCGGTCAGGATGCGATTCAGGCCGGCGACACGGTGATCATCGTCACCACGCACACCGGATTTAAGGATATCAGCGATATTCTCGCCTGAGAGGTACTGTCATGAATATGAAATCTGTCAGCTACATTCTGGGCTGGGTGCTCAATATTGAGGCGGCACTGATGAGCCTGCCGCTGATTACATCGCTGATTTACAACGAGGGAGAAGGCTGGGCGTTTGCCGTTGTGATGGTGATGTGCGCGGGCATTGGCTTCCTGCTTACAAACAAGCGCCCGAACAACCAAAGCTTCCGCGCGCGAGAGGGCTTTGTCGCCACGGCGCTGAGCTGGATTCTGATGTCGCTGTTCGGCTGCCTGCCGTTTTATTTCACAGGCGAGATTCCGCGTTTCATCGACGCGCTGTTTGAAACCGTTTCCGGCTTCACAACGACCGGCGCAAGCATCCTTTCCGACGTGGAAACGATGAGCCATTGCTGTATGCTCTGGCGCTGCTTTACGCACTGGATCGGCGGCATGGGCGTGCTTGTCTTCCTGTTGGCTGTGCTGCCCATGGTCGGCGGCACCAATATGCACCTGATGAAGGCGGAAAGCCCTGGCCCTGTCGTGGGCAAGCTTGTGCCCAAGGTACGCTATACGGCGCGCATTCTGTACATGCTCTATGTCGTGCTCACGATTCTGGAATTCCTGCTGCTGATGCTGGGCGGCATGATTCCCTTTGAGGCGATCTGCACGGCGTTCGGTACGGCAGGTACGGGTGGCTTTGGCTTCCGCAACGATTCGTTTGCTAGCTTCTCGCCGTATATCCAGTGGGTCGTGGCGATCTTCATGATCCTCTTTGGCGTCAATTTCAATGTGTACTTCCTCATCTATACCAGAAAGATCAAGCAGGCGCTTCACTGCGAGGAAATGCGCTGGTATCTGGGCATTGTTGCTGCAGCATCCGTACTCATCTGCGTCAATACTTACGATATTGCGCTGACGCTGGAACACAATATGCGCAATTCCGTTTTCCAGGTGGCGACCATTATCACGACAACGGGCTTTGCCACGGTCAATTTCGATCTTTGGCCGGCGTTTTCCAGGTCGCTTGTCGTGCTGCTGATGTTTGTCGGCGCCTGTGCGGGCAGCACGGGCGGCGGCTTGAAAGTATCCCGCTGGGTGATGAGCGCCAAAGCGATGGCCAGCTATATCGGTTCCTTCCTGCATCCGCGCGGCGTGCGCAAGGTGCGCTTTGAGGATAAGGATGTGGAAGACAGCACCCTGTATGCGATTTTTGTATACTTCATGGGCGTATTCTTCATTTTTACGGCGTCCATGCTGGTGATCTCTCTGGAAAATATGGACCTCACCAGTACGTTTACGGCTGTTGCGGCGACGTTTAACAACATCGGTCCCGGTCTCAACCTCGTGGGTCCCACGTGCAACTTTGGGTTTTTGAGCGATCTTTCCAAGAGTGTGCTGATCTTTGATATGCTGGCGGGCCGTCTGGAGGTTTTCCCGATGCTGATGCTGCTCTATCCGCCGCTGTGGAAAGAAGCCTACCGCGAGCACAAGCGCAAGCAGCGCCGCCGCGAAGCCATGAAACATGCCAATTATTAAAGGAGAAGCACAATGAACTGGGGTATTCTTTCGACCGGCGTGATCGCCAAAAACTTTGCCGAGACGGCCAAAATGATGGATGACGTGACGGTCTATGCTGTCGCCTCCCGTACGCTGGAAAGCGCGAACGCCTTTGCCGACCGGCATGATATCCCCGTGCGCTACGGCAGCGCGCTGGAATTGGCGCAGGATCCCAACGTTGATATCGTTTACATCGGTACGCCGCATAACGCGCATTATGAGGGCATGAAGCTGATGATCGAGCACGGCAAGCATGTCCTGTGCGAGAAGAGCTTTACCACGGACGCGCAGCAGGCGAAGGCGATCTTTGACCTTGCGAAGGAAAAGGGCGTGTTCGTCATGGAAGCCTTCTGGACGAAGCTTTGCCCGGTCTATCGCGACGTCGAGCGGATTATTGCTGCCGGCCAGATCGGCGAAATACGTGCTGTGACCGCACAGTATGGCTATACCACTGCGCGCCAGGCGCGCAAGTTTGATCCGCAGATGGCGGGCGGCACGCTGCTGGATATCGGCGTATATGCTATCGGCTTTGCCTGCATGATGCTGGGGTATGAATTTGATCAGATTCAGAGCAATCTGATCATGAACGATGTAGGTACGGATGCCATCGATGCGATCACCCTGCGCAAAGGCAACGCTGTCGCTCAGCTGACCACGGCGATCGGTGCGAATATGCCGCTGATGGGCGGCGTATACGGCACGAAGGGACACATCGATATCCCGGATTTCAAGAATCCGCAGATGGTGACCGTCTGCGTGGATGGTCAGGCGCCGTATGAGATTAAGCGACCGTTTGAGGTGAACGGATTCGAGTACGAGATTCGCGAGGCTATGGCCTGCGTATCCGCCGGCAGGCTCTGCAGTGATGTGATCACGCCGGAACAGTCCGTGGCGGTGATGGCGATCATGGATGAAATCCGCCGCCAGAACAGGATGGTTTTCCCGTTTGAACAGGCATAATGACATATCAGGGCGCTCCCTTCCGGGAGCGCCTTTTGCATTTTCTCCTGCTTTTTGAACCGGAGCACGTCAAAATATCGGGGAAACGATGAATTTGTTGCGTGTTTGTCATGAATTTAATGCAAAATATACATCTGACCGGGAAGAAAAATCGACAAAACCGCTTTTCATTTTTCATTCAATCTGATATAATGGTTGTCAGATGGCGGCACGGAGCGAGAAATGTGCTGTCAAAATATTCACAATATCGCCGCTTGAGCGCGGCTATAAGGAGGCGCAACTGTATGAAGGACTACATGGTAAAGGATATCCGCAACATCGCGGTATTGGGACACGGCTCTGAGGGCAAGACCACTTTGGTCGAATCGATGCTCTACGCAGCCGGCGTCATCGATCGCCAGGGCCGTGTCGAAGATGGCAACACTGTCAGCGACTGGGATCCGGAAGAGATCAAGCGCCATATTTCCATCAGCGCGTCCGTGGCGCCCATTGAAATCCACGGCAAGAAGCTCAATATCATCGACGTGCCCGGCTACTTCGATTTCGCGGGCGAAATGCCTGGCCCGCTGGCCGCTGTGGAAGGCGCTGCGCTGGTGATGAGCGCGGTTACCGGCCTTTCTACCGGCTTTGAAAAAGCATGGAACGCGACCGGCAAGCGCGGCGTCGCCCGTATGATCGTCGTCACCCAGGTCGATCGCGAGCATATTGATTACCGCAAGGTTCTGGATGACCTGCGCGCCACCTACGGCCACTGCATCATTCCGACCGTCCTGCCCATTGGCGAAGGCGTCAATTTCAAGGGCGTTGTGGACGTTCTCACCGGCAAGGCTTTCATGGGCGCCGGCAAGGACCGCAAGGAAGTGCCGATTCCGGCAGAAATGGAAGCGCTCGTTGAGGAGGCCATCGAGGCCTGCCACGAGGCTGCCGCCTCCACCAGCGAGGATCTGATGGAGAAGTTCTTCGACGAAGGGCGTCTCTCCGAGGTTGATATGCTGCGCGGCCTGTCCGCCGGCATCTACGAGGGCTCTATCGTGCCCGTCGTTCCGGTTTCCTCCCTCAACGGCATCGGCGTGCGTCCGTTGCTCTACGAACTGGCGATGTACATGCCCTCCCCGATGGAGCATACCTATCACGGCATCAACCCGAAGACCAAGTCCATGCACATCCGCCATGCGGACATGTCCGAGAGCTTTACTGCGCAGGTCTTCAAGACCATCGCCGACCCGTTCGTCGGCAAGCTGTCCCTGATCAAGGTTATCTCCGGCGTGCTCACCCCGGCGACTCCGCTGTTCAACGCCAATGCTGATAAGCCCGAGAAGGCTGCCGGCCTGTTCATGATCCGCGGCAAGAAGCAGATTCCGGTCGGCATGCTGTGCGCGGGTGACATCGGCGCGCTCTCCAAGTTGCAGTATACCTCCACCGGCGACAGCCTGTGCGAAATCGGCAAGGTCGTTCAGTACGACTCCATCGAGTTCCCGGCGCCGCAGATCTCCATGGCCGTCTACGCGAAGAAGGCGGGCGAGGAAGATAAGGTCTTCTCCGGTCTTTCCCGTCTGGTCGAAGAAATGCCGGACGTCGTCGTTGCCAAGGATCCGATGACCACTGAGACCCTCATCAGCGGCCAGGGCGAGCTGGAGCTGGAAATCATCCGCCAGAAGCTGCTCTCCAAGTTCGGCGCTGACGCCGTCTTCAAGGATCCCAAGATCGCTTATCGCGAGTCTATCCGCAAGACCATCAAGGTTCAGGGCCGCCACAAGAAGCAGTCCGGCGGTCATGGCCAGTTCGGCGATATCTGGGTGGAGTTCTCTCCGGCCGAGCCGGGCGTCGAGTTTGAGTTCGAAGACGCCGTCGTCGGCGGCGCGGTTCCGCGCAACTTCATCCCGTCCGTTGAGAAGGGCCTGCGCGATAACCTCGTCAAGGGCGTTCTGGCTGGCTTCCCGATGACGGGCCTGCATGCCAAGCTCTACGATGGTTCCTACCATCCGGTCGACTCCTCTGAAATGGCGTTCAAGACCGCTGCCCGCATTGCGTATAAGCAGTGTATCAACGCCTCTCCGGTCCTGCTTGAGCCGATCATGCACGTGGAAGTTACCGTGCCGGACGAGTACATGGGCGATATCATGGGCGATATGAACAAGCGCCGCGGCCGCATCCTGGGCATGGAGCCGGTCGATGGCAAGCAGCTCATCATTGCTGAGGTGCCGCAGGCTGAGATGTTCAAGTACGCGACGGATCTGCGCTCCATGACGCAGGCGAGGGGCTTCTACAAGATGACCTTCGAGCGCTATGAGGAAGTGCCGCAGGTCATCGCTGCGAAGATCATTGAGGCGCACAAGGCCGATCTCGCGGACGACGAGGACTAATTTGTTCACACAATCAAGGGCTTCGGAGCAATCCGAAGCCTTTTTTTCGTTACAGGATACGTACAGCGAGCACAGAAGATCTACAGAATGAAAGGCGTATCGAAAATGAAAACGAGCCCAGAATGCCTGCCCACTTTCACAAAAAATTCATCTTAATGTCATATGGTCTTGACATGCACAGCAAACGCCGTTAAAATAGAAACAGTCAAAGTGAAAGCGTGTGCAGGGCTGCGCGCGCCAGAGCATGCAACCGGGGCTTTTTCCCGTGTGATACATCAATTCAATAGGCGGAACAGGGCGTTTTTTGCGTGCCTGCGGGGGACTGTATATGCCCGTCAGGTGTTATTTTGCCGTGTATCCGGTTTGTTTTGTGTGCCAATGTGATGGCCGATCGTCAACCCTTCACACTTTTGACCGACTAAATATGCGTTATGAGAGTTTGTCAAAAAAGGAGTGTGAAATTGGTTGGCGATTTTTGTGTCTATTCTGTGTGCACTGATTGCTCTGGTCGCAGGCCTGGCAATTGGCTATATCTATCGCAAGAACATTCAGGAAAAGAAAATCGGCCGTACGGAAGAGTACGCCCGCAATCTTCTGGACGACGCGCAGCGCCGTGCTGAAGAGAAGAAGAAGGAAAGCATTCTGGAAGCGAAGGAAGAAGTTATTCGCCTGAAGAATGAACTGGACCGTGAAGTGCGTGACCGCCGCGCTGAAGTGCAGCGCAGCGAGCGCCGCCTGGCGCAGCGCGAGGAAACGCTGGACAAGAAGGCGGATAACCTTGATGCGCGTGAAACGACGCTGGAGCGCAAGCAGTATGAGCTTGACCGCTTGACCCAGGAAGCGCAGGAATATACCGCACGCCAGAAGGCCGCTGCGGAGTCTGCTGAGCAGGCCATGAAGGATCTGGAAGAAAAGCGCCGTGTGGAGCTGGAGCGCGTGGCCAAGATGACCCAGGATGAGGCCAAGGACATGATCGTCCAGCGCATCCAGAAGGAAGCCTTCCACGATGCCGGTGTGCTCGTTCGCGAGATTGAGCAGAATGCCAAGAACGACGCCGAGAAGAAGGCGCGCAACATCGTCGCCATGGCGATTCAGCGCTGCGCCTCCGATCACGTCGCCGAGACGACGGTCTCCGTGGTCTCCCTGCCCAATGAGGATATGAAGGGCCGCATCATCGGCCGTGAAGGCCGTAACATCCGCACGCTGGAAACAGCGACCGGCGTTGATCTGATCATCGACGACACGCCCGAGGCGGTTATCGTTTCCGCGTTTGATCCGGTTCGCCGCGAGATTGCGCGCATTGCCCTGGAGAAGCTCATCGCCGACGGCCGTATCCATCCGGCACGCATCGAGGAAATGGTCGAGAAGGCCCGCCGCGAGGTGGACAACCAGATCCGCGAGACCGGCGAACAGGCGATCTTTGAAACCAATATGCATGGCATTCACCATGAGCTGGTCAAGCTCCTGGGCCGCATGCGCTACCGCACGAGCTACGGCCAGAACGTGCTCAAGCATTCCATCGAGGTGTCTCACCTGGCTGGCCTGATGGCCGCCGAGCTGGGCGCCGATGTGACGCTGGCCAAGCGTGCCGGCCTGCTGCATGATATCGGCAAGGCGGTCGACCATGAGCTTGAGGGCACGCATGTGGAGCTGGGTGTGGAGATGGCCAAGCGCTATCACGAGTCCCCGGAGGTCATCCACTGCATCGCCGCGCACCACAACGACATCGAGCCGACCACGATCGAGGCCGTCCTCGTTCAGGCTGCCGATGCGATTTCTGCCGCCCGCCCGGGCGCGCGCCGCGAATCCATCGAGAACTACATCCGCCGTCT
>JAFQIF010000057.1 GCA_017397695.1 Clostridia bacterium | reverse complement strand
GGCGCATCGCCACGAAAGCCACGATCAGCGGCACGCAGATCATCAGCACCAGCGCCAGCATCTCGCCCGGACGGATGTGCAGATTCACTTCCTGCAGCACGACCTCCTTCTCCTTATCGTAGGTGAAGGTGACGTCCTTGAATTCGATCTCGCCCGCTACGTTTTCAAGCGGCCTGGCGTCCGGCTTGTCCTCGATATCCGGCTGCTCATGCATGATCGCGCGGAAACGCTGGAAGCCCGCCATGCCCTGCGTGAACTGCTCAGTGAACATCGTCAGCTTGCGGATCGGGCTTTGTACGCTGGCGACATACATGTTGAACGTGACCAGCGTCGCCACATCCATCTGCTCGCGCATGATCAGATAGCTGCCCACGCAGATGACGGACAGGCTCATCAGGTTCATGAACAGCTCTGTACCGGAATGGAAATCGGCCATCACCTTGTAATAACCGCTCTTGGCCTGTACATAGCGGTCCGTGCATTCGGTGAATTTGGCGATCTCCTCGCGCTCGTTTCCAAAGGCCTTCGCCACACGGATGCCGGAAATGGAGCTTTCAATCTCCGCGTTGATGCCCGCTGTACGCTGCTTCACCTCGCGCGATACCTTCATCATCCGCCTGCGGCGCATCGCCACGAAAGCCACGATCAGCGGCACGCAGATCATCAGCACCAGCGCCAGCTTCCACTGGATATTCCACACAACGATGAACGCGCCGGTCAGCGTCACAAAAGAGATGAACAGATCCTCCGGACCGTGGTGCGCCAACTCTGTGATTTCAAACAGATCGGTCGTCACGCGGGACATCAGCAGGCCGGTGCGGTTCTTATCGTAAAAGCCAAAGCCCAGCTTCTGCATGTGCGCGAAGATGTCTGTACGCATGTCCGCCTCGATGTGCACGCCCATCACATGACCCAGGTAGGTCACAAACCATTGCGCCGCCGTCCGGATCAGGAACATGATCAGCATCAGCACAGTCATGATCATGAACGTGCGCATGAGCTGATTGGGAATATAATCGTAGAGCACCTTTCTGGTGAACACCGGAAAGAGAATATCCACCAGCGAAATCACCAGCGCGCAGGCCATATCCAAGGAAAACAGACGCATATGCGGCTTATAGTAGGACTCAAACTCGCGGATCGCGCCCTTTTTCGGCGCGGCCTTTTCCTCAAAGGCGGGTCTATTCTGGCTCATGCAGACTCCTCATCGTTGCAATTGCTATTCTTCGTTGGGAAAATCAGCCGGCTGTTCACCGGCTGCTGTGTGAAACGACGGGCTTGATCCATTTGCCCGACAGGAAGTGTTTGCCGTATACGATCACCTTGAAGACGTCCTCGACAACATACATGATCGCATAGGTGACCGGAACGCTGAAATGCAGCACAAGTCCGGCCAGCGCCGTCAGCGGAATGCCGATCAGGTAAGCAGAAACGGCGTCCACAATCAGGCCGTACTTCGTATCGCCGCCCGCGCGGAACGTACCTACCACGAGCATCAGCGGAATATTGCGAATCGCCATCTCCGCGCCGTAGATCATGATCACAGCCATAGAATCGGCACGTACGATTTCCGATACGCCAAAGAGGGACATAATCGGCCCCTTGAGGAAGAACAGAGACGCGCCGATGACCACAGACATTGCCGTCACCAGCTTGATATGATAGCGCGCGCAGGCCTTGGCATGGTCATACTTGCCCTGGCCGACATAGCTGCCGATCATCACCGCACAGGCGGAGCACATACCGAACACCGCCACGCAGCTCAGGTCTTCGATGGACTTGACGACGGTGATGGATGCATAGGCCTCCGTGCTCATATGGCCGAAGATCGCGCTGTAAATCAGGATACTCAGCGCCCAGATGGTCTCATTGAACATCGCAGGCGCACCGACGCGCACATAATCACGCACAAAACCGCGGCTGATATCCAGCATCGCAGAAAGCGGCGCGCGCAGCATTGTGCCGCGTCCAAGGCCCAGGCCATAGATCACCAGCGCATTGACCGCGGCAGCCACCGCCGAAGCGATTGCCGCGCCGGCCACGCCCAGCGCAGGGAAGCCGCACAAGCCGAAAATCAGCAGCGCGTTGAGCACGATATTGGTGACCACAGAGCAAGCCGCACCGACAAAAGGAATCACGACGCGCTGCGTGCTCTGCAGAAGCGTACCCGCAGACTTGGCCAGCGCCTGGAAGGGATAGCTCAGCGCGATGATGCGCAGATACACCGATGCAGCAGCGATCGCCGCCGGATCCCTGGTGAACATGCCGATGACCACTTCCGGAATCAGCAGCGCGCAGGCCATAAACACCAGCCCAGACGCCAAAGAAAGCATGCTCATCAGGCCGTATGTGCGGTGAATGCCCTTGTGATCGCCCGCACCGAAATACTGCGCGATAAACACCGCCGCACCGCTGGTGCAGCCAAAGAGCACGATGTTCAGAAACCAGCTCCACTTGCCCGCCATGCCCACTGCCGCAAGCGGCAGATCGCCCAGGCTGCCTACCATCACGGTATCAATGAGCGTGAAGGAGGAAAACAGCAGGTTCTGAAGCGTGAGCGGAATGGCGATGGACAGCATCGTCCTTGTGAAATTCATATTCTTTTTATTCATCATAAAGCCATATCCGATGATCCAATGGACCGGCAATGCCGGTCCATTCGCTTTTCTTCTTTAAACAGCGCGAAGCGAAGAAGGGAGTTTGAGGGATGAAATCCCTCAAGCAGGTTTTAGGGCGGCAGCCCTAACGTCCCTTTTCGTTCCCCCTTACGTCGCCAGCACCTGAAAAACCGGGCTGTGCTCCGTGACAAACGGGCCATCCTGAATGAAGAAGAGCATGCCCGTGGCCGGGGCCTTGAGCACTTCCTTGACCGCGCCGTCGAGCGGGCTGATGATGAACGCCAGCTGCTCACCGCGGCGCACATGCGCACCCGCATGCTTGACCCTGCGCAGCAGGCCCGCCGCAGAGGAAGAAACAGAAAGAATATCGTCGTTGCTGATCACCGTGCTCTTCAGGCCTGGGGTCTGCTCGCTGCGGATCACGCCGCGGCCGTTGAGGAAGCGGATGATGGCGCGCAGCGTCTGATCGGCTGCAGCTTCGTCGATCTCCTGCGTCTTGCCCGCGTAGAGCGAGTAGGCCTGCGTGCCGGCAAGCTGCCAGCAGTAGTTGAGCGTCGTCTGATCCGCCATGCGCGGCGCGCGCACGTAGACATAGGGCAGGCCAAACTCGCAGCCCAGCTCCGGATTCTGGCGGCCCGTTTCCATCATGCGCACGTGCGGAATGAAGGAGCCCTGCTGATAGAAGCTGGTCAGCTGCACGCCGTACTTGTACGCCTTGAGCTTTTCATAAAGCGCGCCGGCAATCTGCTCGGTCGTGGATCCCTCCATATCACCGGGGAAGCAGCGGTTGATGTCCGTATTTTCCGGCGCCCAAAGTCTCGTTCCTGCATTCATAGACAGGCCGACCGCCGTAGGCACAACGAGCACGCTCTTGCCCGGCATAATGCCGCCATCGCGCTCCACCTCGCGCAGGAAAGCCACCAGGCGCGCGCAGACGTAAAGCTGCTGCACCTCGTCGCCGCGCAGTGCGCCCAGCACAGCGCAGCTCTTCTCGCCCTTGCCGAAGCGATAGCCCATGATGTTCATGTCGTCGCGGAAATACGACGGCACGGTAAAGATGATATCTTTCTTCATGCGCGTTCCTTTCTGCACAGACGTGCAATCAGCGTGCCGGGATACACCGCGCTGTAGCGGCGCTGGGTAAAGACCAGACCGCCTTCCGGCGCAATGACAGTCTCCACCGGCTCACCCTCCAGCGCATCAAAGATCGTGCCCAGAACGTCGCCCTTTTCAACCGTCTTGCCATTGAGCTCACAGGGTACATACATGCCCGGCCGCGTACAGGTCACGCGGCAGACGTCCTTGTCATCCCACATGCAGGGGATGCTTTCATGCGCAGGCGCCGCCTTGGCTTCGCCCGACCACAGGCCCATCTCCTTCATCTTGCAGAAGATGCCGTCCACCACCTGATCGACCACCATCTGCGAGCGCAGACGGCGCTCGTCCACCATCAGCACAACGGCAGGCGTATTTTCCATCGTCAGCGCACCGGTAAGCGTCGCATTGTAGGCAGGCTTATCAGGCAGCACCCAGATCACCTCCGGGCAAAGCGCCGCCGCGCCGGGGATCATCGTATCCGCGTCCTTTTCGTGCAGGCGCACGCCATAGAGCTCACTGGTAATCTGCGAGCTCGTGTGAATATCCAGCACCAGGTCAGCGCCCTTCATATCCTCCATGATCGCATGGCAGATGCTCTCCAGCGCCGTGCCGTCCTTCTGGCCCGGAAAGGCGCGGTTCATGTCCAGTCTGGTCGAAGAGGGCACCATGCGCTCGCCGATATCCAGACCGATCGTGTTGAGCATCGGATACATATCCACCGTGCCATGCAGGTGCTGCGGCTGCGCCTTGATGCGCTGCGCCACATCGTAGATAACCAGCTGGCCCATTCTCTCGTCGCCGTGAATGCCCGTGGCGATGCACAGGCGCTTCCCCGCCCCATCCTCGCAGCGATAGCGGCAGCGGTTGACGGCCCAGTTTTCGCCAATCGGCATCCTGACGGACGCCACAGTCAAGATCTCCTTGAGGATCGCCAAGCAAATCCCTCGCTTTCAAAAAGGGGAGATGCAATTCTCCCCTGATTATTCATACAAATCCTATCACATTTCCCCTCGTTTTGCAAGCAAAAACGCATGTTGGACGATGATATTATCCAAATATGATGCGTTCAGTCGTTTTTTCTTCACAGAAAGCGAAGGATGTGTTAAACTGTATATGGTTGGGTATGCCCTTTTGGCCCGCCGCATATACCATAAGAGAAGCCCTTTTGACAAGCCGCCATTCAAAAAGGAGAATCGACATGAAGATCGGCCTGTTTTCCGATACGTTCTACCCGGAAATCAACGGCGTGGCGACGTCCATCCTCTCGCTGCACCGGGAGCTGACCCGGCGCGGACACGAAGTACACGTCTTCGCGCCCAAGTGCCGTGGCTGGGAGGATAACCAGCAGGATACCTTCCACTATATCGCTTCCGCTCCCTTTCTGGTGCTCAAAGACCGCAACTTTGCCTTTCCCGGCCCCATCACCAATTGGGAAGCCACCAAGCTCGACTTCGACGTCGTGCATACCAACAGCGAATTCGTAATGGGCTATTTCGGCAAGCACATCGCCAAGTCCAACGACAGCGTACTCATTCACACCTATCATACCATCTGGGAAGAATACACCTATTATATCACCCATGGCGTTGCGGACGAGGCTGCCCGCAAGGTTGCCCGCAAGTATTCCCAGTGGTGGTGCAACCGCTTTGACCGCATCGTATGCCCGACGGGCAAGACGCTTGGCCTGCTTTACGACTACGGCGTGCGCGCGCCGATGGACATCATCCCCAGCGGCATGGATATTTCCCGCTTTGCCCCCGAGCGCCACGACGCGCTCGAGCGCGCTGCCAGGCGCAACGAATGCGGCGTATTGCCCGGCGAGCGCGTGCTGCTCAATATCGGCCGCATCTCCAAGGAAAAGAACATTGAGCAGATCATGCGCGTGTTCCCACAGCTGCTGGAAACCTATCCCGATGTTCGCTTCGTCATCGTGGGCGAGGGGCCGATGCGCGAGAGCCTGACCAGACAGGCGCGCGAGCTCGGCGTCATCGATCATGTCACGTTCACCGGCCCCAAGCCGTGGGAGAAGATCGATCAGTATTACGCGATGGGCGACGTATTCGTGAGCGCAAGCCGCTCGGAGACGCAGGGTCTGACCTATATCGAGGCCATGGCCTCGGGCCTGTGCGTGTGCGCGGTGAACGACGCCTGCCTGGACGGTGTGATCCACGACGGCGTATCCGGCATCCTGACGGAGGAGGACGACGAATCGCTGCTGGCAGGCCTCAAGCGTGCCTTCTCCGACGAAGGCCGCCGGATCGCAGAAAGCGCCGCCATGCACGCTGCTCCGTTCGGCACGGAGGCATTTGCCGAAAAGATGGAGCAGTGCTACGAAAAAGCCATCGCCGAAGCAAAGAAATAAGCCCGATACAGCCCGCCTATTCTGCCGTCATGTTCATTGACGGCTTTCTTTTTTGCCCGCCCAGCCAAATTCTTAACAATTGATCCCGTTCTTTTTGTTCAGAATCGTTGACTTTTCGATAGATTCTCTATAAAATATGAATAGGAACTTCTCAGACGAAGAAGTTCTGTTTCACGTGCTTGTTCATCCGCGGTTTTAAGTTTCGACTTTTGTATATATCCCCACCACGAAAGGAGACCTTTCCCATGAACATTTTGTTTGTCACCAGCGAATGCGCGCCTTTCAGTAAGTCCGGTGGTCTGGCGGACGTTGCCTTCTCCCTGCCGCCGGCGCTCAAGCAGGCCGGCGACAACATCGAGATCATCGTGCCGTACTACAAGATGACCCGCGACCGCTTCGAGGACGAAATCACCTTCGTCAAGAAGTGCTCCTGCCAGCTGGGCGATCGTACCATCGAGTACGGCCTGTGCCGCGGCCAGCTTTCCGGCGTCACCGTCTGGTTCATCGAGCATGAGCATTTCTTCCATCGTCCGCGTTTGTACGGATACGGCGACGACTCCCTGCGCTTCGCGTTCTTCTCCCGCGTGGTGATCGATCTCATCGGTCAGCTCACCTTCATCCCGGACATCCTGCACTGCAACGACTGGGAGACTGCGCTGTCCGTCATCTACCTCAAGAACGACGCCGTCGTGCGCGACGAGCTCAAGCCGATCAAGAGCGTGTAGCCCCGCCACACCCTCGCCGATCAGGGCCAGTTCGGCTCCGACGAGCGGACCGGCACCTTCGGCCTGCCGTGGGGCTGGTACGATGGCGGTCTGGGCTATGAGTTCGAAGGCCGCCGCGATATCAACCTGATGAAGGGCGCCATGATGATGGCGGACGCGGTTTCTACCGTATCTGCCACCTATGCGCGCGAACTGCACCGTCCTGAATTCGGCAGCGGCCTGCATGGCGTGGTCGAACTGACGGATCATAAGCTGCGCGG
>JAFQIF010000056.1 GCA_017397695.1 Clostridia bacterium | reverse complement strand
CGTGTTTGATTCTGTATCGAATCCTTGAAGTTTTACCTTCAAGGTTCAAAACTCATTGCGAATTGACTGTCTTTGTACAACTGCGACTCGTGAAAATCGCAGTTCGCGTTCTTCTTGATTCTGTATCGTTTTCAAGGATCATGTCCCGCTCAAAGTTTCCCTCTCGCGTGACAGCTAGGCTAGTATACTACTTCCCTCGACGTTTGTCAACACCTTTTTTGAACTTTTTTCGCTTTCTTTGAAAAACGTCCAATGACTACTCCAAACCCGAAAAACTCTCGATCCCTCGCTATCCTGTATCCGCATAAGGTTTTTCGTGCAACAAAAAACGAAAGACGGTTCTCGCCGTCTCTCGTCGTGTACATATGGTATTGTCCTGTTACTTCTGATACAGCAAGGTAAACTCCCCGGATTCTTCACAGGCGTATCCTTCCGTATTCCAATCGACAGTATCCCAATTTCTGACCAGATAGATCTTTGATGGATCCGGCTGATCCATATCCGCGATATGCACGATCGTATATTCTGCGCCACCGCCAGGCCGGGCGGTGTGCAAATCCATATCCGATGCATAGAGATACATCATCTCAGCCGCCTGATCCTGCTGGATATGCGGCCAAACAGAATGCGTTACCACCACTTCTTTGCCGGTCTTTTCCCGAAGCGCATGTGCACGGATGGCCATTTCGCCGAAGCCATCCAGATAAGTATTGGCTTCTTTCTGGTACGCGCCTCCAAACAGATATACGCACAACAAAGCAAAATTTACAGCAATCACGCCGCACATCACAGCCGTTCCTGCAAAGCTCTTTCGTTCTATGCGGCACAGGCCGGCGCACATCAGCAGCGCTGCAAACAGGAACAGCGTCGAATAATCCCAAACGCTTGTGCAGCCAGTCGGGATCATCACGCCTTCGCTTCCATAGAAGAGAAGGGCTGCCAGCACAATGACCAGCGTGCCCGCGGTCAGGACCCATGCCGTCCGTCCATTCTTCTCAGGAAGCATACCCTTCAGCGCACACGTTGCCAGCCAGAGGACACCCAACGCAATCAGCGGCAGACTTACAAAATACAGCGCAAGCATGCCATCGGGCGTATACATGCCCGTATTCATATAGACATGGAGTACAATCTGGAATATACCGCCGGTGAGAATTGCCCATACTTTTCTGGCAGCGAGCAGGAATACATTTGTCCCTGGCTCAATCATATCCACAAAGCTGTCAGCTTTTTCGTAAGCCTCCAGCTGCGGAATATCCAGCATGCCCAGCATGGTGAACCCCTCTTCGCCGAACAGATTGACGATCAACGTCAGAATAGCCGGCACGCAGAGCAGTATACCCATCGCGCCCGAAAGAAGCGCGTGCCTCTTTTTAATTCCTGCGCAGCCGGCCAGAGCAGCAGCGAGCAGTATCATCGCCGGCGCGATGAAAGAATACATATCCTGCGTATATGACAGCAGCGCAGTCAGCGCCATGCCGGCATACAAACACCCTACGCTTTTCATGCCCGCCGTCAGTACGCAGAGCGCAATCGGAAAAAGGCTCACGCCGAGGTTGATTCCGCTGGTCATGCGGGCAGCCAGCACAAAATACGGACAAAGCGCATATACCGTCAAACACCAGCGTCCCATCCGCTCTCCGCCGAGCCGCATACCAAGGCCGTATGCAAATACAACAGCCAAGCAGGAAACCAACGCCAACGGCAAGCGCGTCATCAGCGGCGTAAGACCCCCAAGGCCAACAAACGGCGCAGTCAGGGTCGCAAGCAGCGGTCCGCAGGTCTCGCCTGTCCACTGCGTAAACTGTGTCGTCAGATTTCCACCAAAGAGAAATCCGCCTGTCTGCCAAAGCGCTTTTGCCTGCACGCCGACAAGCGCTTCTTCCGCCGAAATGCCGGAAGGCAAGCTATCCAGCTTCCATAGGCGCACAAAACATCCCAGCAGCAGTACAATGCACAGATACACGCGATGCTGCTTTGCCGAGAGCGATCTGCCGGACATCCCCGGCTTGATTTCGGAGAGAAAAATAGCCGCCGCACCGATCATCGTCAGTACCAGCGCTTCTTTTGTCAGCATATTCTCCCCTCCTCACTCCAGCCAGTATTTTGGATAGACCGCCGCAAAATTGTGATAATCGGTGATCTCAAACATTTCCCGATCAAACAAATGCAGATATCCCTGCGGCACCACGTAAACTGATTTCTCCATGGGATCAGGCACAAAATCCTCAAAATCTGTAAAGACGTACCGATTCGTAAAATAGCGGCCGCTCGGCTTACCATCAGGTCCCGTCAGCTCCCGTTCGTCATTTCGGGCGCTGTAATCAATTTCGTGCGCAAACATCACCGACGCCTGCATGAATCGAACATGAGCCGTTTCCTGAATCGTCGTGATATAGAGCTTATCATAATCCCAATCCCACACATCGACGAGCGCCTCATACTGGCCGTTACTGTTGGAATCACCCACCGTATTCTGATAAGCTTCATCAGTGAAGTATGTCCAATTCAAGCCCGCAAAGCTGATCAGCAGCATGAACACCATCACCGCCAAGCCGGTGCGCAGGCGTCTCCCCATCTGATACAGCGCATAAGCACCAAACATGATCAGCGGATAAAACAGAACATTGTTGCGATTGACCACGCCGCCGATCAGCGCGCCGCAGCAGGTTACCGCAGCCATCCACAAAAGCAGAATCATTCCACCGTCGCGCATCGGACATTCATCGCCGTGAAGGGCCAGATTTCTTCTGTCCTGCCACAAGCTGTAAAGGCCAAAGAGCACAACCGGCGGCATAAACACATACAGCGTGCCCGTCCAGTCTATCACATTATATGGCGTATCGCCAGCCCTGAACAACCACACGCCTAGGTGATCAAACAGATTGTTCACCACCCAGTAATACGGATCATCCTGCATAAACGCCAGATCCTGTGTGCGGAGCGATTTCTCGAAATACGGCATGGTAATCGAGCCGATATATGCCGTTTCCAGTCCAAACGCATTGATCGCCATTGTGTAAAAATATGGACCGGCCACCGCAGCAAAAATCAGCACGCAAACAACCAGATCTCCAACCTTTACACGCCTGCGCGCAAGGCAGAACACCGCCGCGCAGACCAGCAGAATCGGCACAGAGAAGCATGCCACGCCATACGCATACGGAGCAAGGCCAAAGAAAACCATGGACAGATACAATGCCCAGCGCTTTTTTAAACCGATATACAGCAGATATACGCCCATGAGCACCACATGCGGCATCAGATTGGCTTCCAGCGCCCAACGGCTCTGAAGAATATGCCACGGATTGATTGCGGTAAGCAGAAGCACCGTAAGCGCAAATCCCTTTCCCGCAATACGCCTGGCCAGATCCCACATCACAAGCAGCATGGCAATACTCACCAGGAGCATCGGTAGTCGCAGCGTGAACTTGCTGACGCCCAGAACAGCAAAAAACGGGATCAGCAGATACGAATACAGTGTCGACATCTGCGAAAAGCCCCAGGCCTCAAAATAGGTCGGCCAGCTCATTCCATACTGATCCGTGCCGTTCATCAGCAAACTGATAGCTTCGGTGCCCGCCATCAGCCCATCCTGATTGATGCCCAGCGGCAATTCAACAAATCGATAGCATCTGGAAAAAACACCAAGAAGCATACACAGCGCAAACCATAGCCAATAGCAGCGATCCGCATCCTCAAGCTTTTTTTCAAGCACAGCAATCACACGACTCCGCCGCAGCCTTTGGCAGAGCCTGCCATTGAATGCACTCAAAAGCACCACAAACGTCAGCGGTAAAAACACACAGCTGCCAATCCATTCCATATCTATTTCTCCTCAATCGCACAACGGCACATCCCTGCCGCAGAACACAGTTCATTCGTCTTCAACTATGCCACCTTTTCTCCTGCTTGTCAATCCAAAAAGCAGAGAGCAAATCTCCGAATCTGTCCGGATTGCACCACCATCGCAGACACACCCCAAGGGTTTTGACGCAGTTTTCTTCCACAAAAAAGAGAGCCGGAAAAACCGACTCTCTTGAAAGCTCTTATGAACTTAGGCGTTCTTCGCGATCTCAACGAGCTTGGCGAAAGCCGCAGCGTCGTTGACGGCGATGTCGGCCAGCACCTTGCGGTTGAGGTCGATGTTCGCCTTCTTCAGGCCGCAGATGAACTTGGAGTAGGACATGCCGTTCATGCGGGCAGCCGCGTTGATACGGGCGATCCACAGGGAACGGAAATCACGCTTACGGAGCTTACGGCCGATGTAGGCGTAACGCAGGGAGCGCGCGACCTGCTCCTTCGCAGCGCGGTACTGCTTGGACTTGGAGCCGTAGTAGCCCTTCGCCAGCTTCATGATCTTCCTGCGCTTCTTATGGGCATTGACTGCCGCTTTAATTCTTGCCATGGTTATTGAACCTCCTTGCTGGCTGGTAGCTTACTTATACGGGATGAGCTTCTTGATGGTGTTGGCGTAGCACTCGGACACGTACGCGGTACGGCGCAGGTTACGCTTGGTCTTGCGGGTCTTCTTGTTGAGGATGTGACGCTTGTAGGCCTTCGCGCGCTTAACGAGACCACGCTTGGTCAGATTGAAACGCTTGGCAGCGCCGCGGTGAGTTTTCTGCTTAGGCATAAGGGGAATCCTCCTCTCAGGATCTTTATTGTTTCGGAGCCTGTTTGGCTTCTTTGCTGGGGTCCTTCGGCGCAAGAATCATGATCATGTGGCGGCCTTCCGTTGCCGGCTTGCGCTCCACATTGGCCACGTCCTTGACGCGGGTGACGAAATCCTGCATGACCGCAAGGCCGATCTCCTGATGGGTGATCTGGCGGCCGCGGAAGCGGATCGAAACCTTGACCTTGTCTCCACCCTGCAGGAACTTGATCGCCGCCTTCGCCTTGGTCTGGATGTCATTTTCCTCGATCGTGGCGGAGAGCTGCACTTCCTTGATGGAGACGACCTTCTGATTCTTG
>JAFQIF010000055.1 GCA_017397695.1 Clostridia bacterium | reverse complement strand
GTCAACTGATTCCCCAGATGCGCGATGACCAGATCAATGCGCTTCGGCTGATCAACGCCGACGGCGCCAAATCGACGGAGCCTGTCCCCCGATTTGAGGACTGCCTTGAGCGATTTGGCAGCCGGTGCATCCTCAATGTGGACAAGTTCTGGACGGATATTCCGCGCATCGCAGCGGCGATTCGCAGGCACGGCATGCAGGACAGGGTGATCGTCAAGACGCCGCTTAAATCGGAATACATCCGGCAGCTGGAAGAATATGCGCACGATATGCCGTTTATGCCGCTTATCCGTGAGGACGACGGCACGCATGAGATGCTGCTTCGCAATCCGCGTATCCGCTATATCGGCGCGGAGGTGCTTTTTAAGGAAGAGACAAGCCCGCTCGCGTCGCCTGTGTTCATTGATCGGGTGCATGCAGACGGCTGTATCCTGTGGGTGAATCCGATTATCTATGACCCAAGAGAGCAGCTTGTTGCCGGCAGGAGCGATGACAGGGCAGTCGAAGGCGATCCGGATGGCAGCTGGGGCTTTTTGATTGAGCGCGGATTTGACATTCTGCAGACCGACTGGCCCCTTGCGCTCAGGCTTTACGGCATGACAAAGTATCCGCAGCGCTTTGACGCGCTTGGGCGATATCAAAAGAAACGAGGAGAATGACGATGGCAAGAACAATGACGGTCAGGCATGAACTCCCGCTTCGGGTGCGGCTGATCAAGGACATTCGAAAAAACTATCCGCTGTATCTGCTTGCGCTTCCGGCGATTGTGATGATCTTTCTGCTCAGCTATGTGCCGATGTACGGTGTTTTGATGGCCTTTCAGGATTTCCGGCCCGTACGCGGCATTCTCGGCAGCGACTGGGTGGGACTTGAAAACTTCCGCCGCTTTTTCAATTCTTATCAGTGCGCGGATATCATCTCCAATACGGTGACGCTGAGCCTGATGAACCTCGTGTGCACCTTTCCGATGCCGATTCTTCTGGCGCTGATGCTCAACCAGATCCATCGCCCGATGATCAAAAAGGGCATCCAGACGCTGGTGTACCTGCCGCACTTCATTGCCACCGTTGTTTTGGTGAGCATGATTAACGTACTCTTCTCCCCGTCGATGGGCGTGTTCGGCGCGGTTTGCCGGATGCTGGGCGTGGCCAATCCGCCGGACCTGATGGCGATGAGTTCTGCCTTCCGTCCGATGTTTATCGGCGCGTCCATCTGGCAAAATGCCGGTTGGGATTCCATCATCTATATTGCGGCGCTCACGAGCATCGACCCGTCGCTCTATGAGGCGGCGACGGTCGACGGCGCCACCAAAGTGCAGCGCGTGTGGCATATTGACCTGCCCAGCATCCTGCCCACGATGGTTACGCTGCTGATCATGCGCGCGGGAAGCATCATGAACGTCAACTTTGACCGCGCATACCTGCTGCAGAACGACCTGAACATCGGCGTGTCCGAGATCATTTCCACATACGAATACAAGCTGGGCATCAAGCAGGGCCAGTACGGTTACTCTGCTGCGATCGGCCTGTTCAACAACATCGTCAACCTGATTCTTCTGGTCATCGTCAATAAGGCGAGCAAAAAGCTCTCCGGTACGGGCCTGTGGTAAGAGGGGAGGGATAGAAAATGGCAAAGCATGAAGAAAATCTGGACATGAGCGGTTCCTACCTCCTCAGAAAGAATTCCGGCGGATCCGACTGGGTGTTCTCCGTCGTCATCTGGGCTTGTCTGGCGCTGGTTGTCATCGCGGTGGCGTATCCGCTGTATTTCGTCCTTGTGGCTTCCTTCTCCGATCCGGCGGATGTGGCGATGGGCCGCACGCTGCTGGGGCCCGTGGGCGTGTATCTGGACGGCTACAAAGAGATCTTCAATTATGAGCGCATCTGGATAGCCTACGGCAATACGATCTTTTACACCGTGTCGGGCACGCTGCTGCATCTGCTGCTGACGATCCCGATTGCCTACACCCTCTCGCGCAGGCAGCTGATGCTCAATGGCGCGATTTCGACCTATCTGCTCATCACGATGTTCTTTTCCGGCGGCACGATTCCGCTGTATATGGCGCTGCGCACGTATGGCCTGCTCAACACCCGGGCGGTGCTGGTGGTTTCCGGCTGCGTGAGCGTATACAACATCATCATTGCGCGCACATTCTTCGCCAACAGCATTCCGGGCGAACTGATTGAGGCGGCGGAAATCGATGGCGCGACGGCGCTGCAGTGCTTTATCAAGGTGGTGCTGCCGATTTCAACGACGGTCATCGCGGTCATCGGCCTGTACTCGGCGGTTGGTTACTGGAACTCCTATAAGCCGGGCTTGATGTATATCCGCACGCAGGAGCTTCAGCCGCTGCAGGTTGTCCTGCGCGAACTGCTGATGGTCAACAACAGCGAGATCATCGCCGTGGACGAAAGCATGGAAGAGCTTCTGCGCCGACAGGAGCAGATTCGCTACGGCATCATCGTCGTCTCCACACTGCCGATTATGCTGCTCTATCCGTGCCTGCAGCGCTTCTTTGCCAAGGGCGTGATGATCGGCGCAGTGAAGGGCTGAGTGTGGTATAATGATTCTACTGCCCTTCGGGGCATTGGAATAAAAGAAAAGGAGGGTAAACCCTATGAAGAAAATCCTGTCTGTGGCGCTTGTGTTCGCACTTGCGCTGTGCTGCATGAGCAGCATCGCTCTGGCGAAGACGCCTACGCTCAAGGTGCTCGCCGTGCTGGACGCGCGCTC
>JAFQIF010000054.1 GCA_017397695.1 Clostridia bacterium | reverse complement strand
CTGGAAAAGCAGAAGGAAGGCAAGAAGCGCATGCGCCAGCTGGGCAGCGTGCAGGTGCCCAGCGAGGCGTTCATGGCGGTTCTCAAGATGGACGAATAACCCTCAATAGATCATCGCGAAGCGAAGAAGGGAGTCTGAGGGATGAAATCCCTCGGGCAGGTTTGGGCGGCAGCCCAACGTTTCCCCCTTCCGTGAGGAATATATGGAAACAATCTCTCTCTATATCCACATTCCGCTCTGCGTCAAGAAGTGTGCCTACTGCGATTTTGCGTCTTTTTCCGGGCGCATGGGGCAGAGGGACCGCTATGTTCAGGCCGTCTGCCGCGAGATCCGCGCGCAGGCGGCTTTCTTTGGACGAAGGCGCGTGGCGACAGTTTTCTTTGGCGGCGGCACGCCAACGCTTCTCTCGGGCGCGCATGTCAGACAGATCATGGATACCGCTCGGGACTGCTTTGATCTGCTGCCCGACGCCGAGATTACCATGGAGGGCAACCCGGGAACGCTGACGATCGAGAACCTGCGTGCATACTGTGCTGCGGGTGTGAATCGCCTGTCGCTGGGCGTGCAGAGCATGGATGATGGCCTGCTGGCGAGCATTGGACGTATCCATACGGCCGGGGAGGCGGAACAGGCCGTGCGCATGGCGCGCGAAGCGGGCTTTGATAACATCAATCTCGACCTGATGTACGGTCTGCCGGGGCAGACGGCCACGCAATGGAAGGAAACCCTTGAAAAGGCAATTGCCCTTAATCCGGATCACCTGAGCTGCTACAGCCTGATTCTGGAGGCGGGTACGCCGCTGTTTGACAGCGTAAACGCCGGAACATGCGCGCCGCTGCCGGATGAGGATGAGATGGAGATCATGGACGCACGGACGATACAGATGACGCGCGAGGCGGGTTACGCACAGTATGAGGTATCCAACTATGCAAAGCCGGGTAAGCAGTGCCGCCACAATATCGTTTATTGGGAATGCCTGCCGTATCTGGGCGTGGGCCTGAATGCACATAGCGATGTGGATGGCAAGCGGTTTTATAATCCGGAAGGCTGGGAAGACTATCTGACGATGGCGGAAATCGGCACAGCGGCAAGGGATGCCGAGGGAGCGAACACGCCTGCGGACAGAATGTTTGAGCGCATGATGATGGGCCTTCGGCAGACACGGGGCATGGATGCGGTTCGATTTGCACGCGACTTTGCGCTGACGCCGCAGGACGTTTGGCCTGAGACTATTGCAGCAATGAAGCGAAAAGAATTGATGGCATGTAATAAGGAAAGAATCTTCCTGACGGCACGCGGCATGCAGGTGATGAACGGCGTGTTGGTCAGCCTGATGGAGGAAAAAAGCTGAATTCGATTCAAAACCGCATATGTGCGATTGAAACCTACACACAAACGCTGAAGTGTCATTCTGGATGCTTCAGCGTTTATTTAAAGGACAGGAAAAGTCAAAAAAGATGCGAAAAGGCAGTTGACAAAAAAGGGGAAGCGTGGTATCTTGATCATGCTGATTAGCACTCAAACACGAAGAGTGCTAACAACCGGCGGATGCCGGTGATAAACAGCAAACCGAAAGGAGGAACGACGGTGGATATCATCGATCGCAAGTATCGAATTCTGCAGGCGATCATCGATGACTACATCCTGACCGCGCTGCCTGTCGGTTCCCGAACGATTTCCCGAAAATACGAGCAGAAGCTTTCCTCGGCGACGATCCGTAACGAAATGAGCGACCTGGAAGAACTGGGTTATCTCGATTCCCCGCATACGTCGGCCGGCCGTGTTCCGTCGAATAAGGCGTATCGCCTGTATGTCGATCAGATGCTGCGCCCGATGCCGCTGAGCGTGGAGGAGACCGAGTTCATCAATCGCTGCTTCGATCGTCGGATGCATCAGGTGGAGGATTTCTCCATGCGGATTGCGAAGGCGCTGTCCAGCATGACGCATTATACCGCCGCTGTGATGACCACCACCCCGCGAAGCGAGCAGGTGCTTTCTCATCTGCAGCTGGTGCCGGTGGCGGCAAATCGGGTGCTTCTGATTCTGGTAACGCGAAGCGGTACGGTCAAGCAGAGTCTGCTGGATCTGGGCGCAAGCGTTGCGCCGGATGAGCTGTATACGGTTTCAAGGATTCTGAGTAGCCAGCTGGAGGGCATGAGGCTGAGCGAACTGCCGGGCGCGCTGCTGCGGCTGTCCGGCGGATGTGAAACGGGCATTCATCGGATTGTCCGCGCGATGGCAGAACAACAGCCGCATGAAGCGCAGAGCGACATCGTCTCTCTGGCTGTGGGCGGCCGCTCGAACCTGCTGAGCTTCCCGGAGTATTCGGATGTAGACAAGGCAAAGGCGCTGCTGAGTGTGCTTGAGACCCGAGAGAAGGTGGTTTCGCTGCTTTCTCACAATGGGGAGATGGAGATTTCCGTTCGCATCGGCCCGGAGACGGGCATGGAAGAGACGAAGGATTGCTCTATTATCACAGCAAGCTATCGCCTCAGCGACGGCAGGGTGAATACGCTCGGCCTGATCGGCCCGACACGCATGCAGTATGGCAAGGCGCTGTCGGTGATCTCACAGGTCGGCAGATCGCTGAATACGCTGATTGAACAGCAGCAAAACGGACATGAATAATAAGAAGAAAGAAAAAGGCCGCGATCCTGCCGCAAACGGCACGCTTCGCGAAAAAATCCGCAAGGCTGCGGAAAGCCTGAAAGATAAGTCGGAAAGGGCGAAGAACATGAGCGAAGAGAACAAGCAGGAGCTGGAGCAGGAAGCCGCACAGGAAACGACCGAGCAGGGCGTGGATGTGGCTGCCCTGCAGGCAGAACTGGAAAAGACCAAGGCGCAGTGCGACGAGTATCTCGATCTGGCGCAGCGCAAGCAGGCGGAATTCGCCAACTATCGCCGCCGCACCGAGGGCGTCCGTCAGGAAGCCTTTGACGACGGCCGCAGGGATGCGATTGACAAACTGCTGCCGGTCATCGACAACCTTGAGCGCGCGCTTGCTGCTGCGGGCGACCATGAGGAAGGCCTCAAGGCTGGTGTAGAGATGGTTCTGCGTCAGACGAAGGAAACCTTCGCCAAGATGGGCGTGGAAGAGATCGACCCGCTGGGCCAGCCGTTCGACGCCGAGCTGCACAATGCCGTGATGCAGGGCAGCGAGGACGAGGGAGAACCGGGTACGGTGTGCATGGTTCTGCAGAAGGGCTACAAGCTCGGCAATCGTGTGATCCGTCATGCGATGGTCAAGGTCGTTGCCGGCTAAGTGGGCTGTGCCCACACCCGCTTCCGACGCAGGATTCTGGTTTATGGAATTCTGTGCTCGAGTAAAATAGATGATCAATTTGTAAATGACTCTCACTCACTAACGTGAACTGACAGGAGGAAAATAAACTATGTCTAAGATTATCGGTATTGACCTTGGTACCACCAATAGCTGCGTCGCCGTCATGGAGGGCGGCGAGCCGGTCGTCATCCCCAACGCCGAAGGCGCGCGCACCACGCCGTCCGTCGTCGCCTTCACCAAGAGCGGTGAGCGTCTGGTCGGCCAGGTAGCCAAGCGCCAGGCTGTCACCAATCCGGATCGTACCATCATCTCCATCAAGCGTGATATGGGCACCGACAAGCGCGTGAACATCGACGGCAAGAGCCTGACCCCGCAGGATATTTCTGCGATGATCCTGCAGAAGCTCAAGACCGACGCCGAGGCGTACCTGGGCGAGACCGTCACCCAGGCGGTCATCACCGTTCCGGCCTACTTCTCTGACAGCCAGCGTCAGGCGACGAAGGACGCCGGCCGCATCGCGGGTCTCGAGGTTCTGCGCATCATCAACGAGCCGACCGCCGCTTCTCTGGCGTACGGCCT
>JAFQIF010000006.1 GCA_017397695.1 Clostridia bacterium | reverse complement strand
TTCCGGATAAATCTTGGCGAATTCCGCCGCCTGCGCAAGCGCAGATTCCGCATCACCGGCGTTGATGAGCAGCTGGATGCGCAGGAGCATCGCGTCCGCGCTAGTGGGTATATACTCAAGCGCCTTATTGAGATCCTCCATGGCAGCAGCCTCATCGCCCATGTAAATCCGCGTGTAGCCGCGCTTGAGATAGAGATCTCCCCAGATGTTGTCATCCATCTGCACGTCCATATTCAGGCAGGATTCAATGTTGGAAAGCGCCTCTTCATAATCGCCGCTCTCCATAGCCAGAGAATACAGAGTATAGTAGACGTTAAGCTCCTGCTCGACGGTGAGCGACTGCGCACTGGCGCCGGTACACGCACCGCAAAGAACCGCAAGAGTCAGCAGCAACGCTCCCCATTGCTTGATTCGGGTCATCTTATTCAGCCTCCTTGCCATCATTGCTCTCAGAAATCAGATCAGCCGACGGTTCATCGCCCACGTTCGGCTGCGCAATCTGCGGGAGAGAGCCGCCTTCTTCCACGATCATCAATTCACCGACTTCAGTCTGTTTTTCACTTTCGTCGTCTAAAGCCGTGCTGTTGACCGCAAGCGATTCGCGCAGCAACTCTCTCGCCTTCTCGCTTTCACCCATTTCAGTATAGGTCATACCGAGATAGTAGCGGGTTTCCGCCGGTCGAACGTCATAGGCGATGCAGTCAAGGAAGAGGTCGACCGCTTCCTCATAGCGACCGGCAAAGTAGCGACACTGCGCCGCGCCAAAGAGCGTATCTTCCGGGAACGTGCCGGCGAGAAGCGCTGCGTCATAATCTTCAATCGCGCCTTCAAAGTTGCCCTGCAGCGCCCGCGCCGACGCCCTGTAATAACAGGCCGACTCGTACGCTCCGCCATTCTCAATATACGTATTGAGCATTTCTTCCGCTCTGACCGGGCTGCCAACTTCCAATTCGCAGGCGGCGAGCATCAGTCGGGAATCCTCCACGTGTTCGTTGCGCTCCATAGAGGTTTCAAAGTAGAGCGCTGCGCTCTGCGGATGCCCAAGGGACAACTCGCATGCGCCGAGGGAATACAGACTGCCTTTGAAGCTGCTGCGCTTGAAATCCGCAATCGCCTCTTCGAAGCGGCCTGTGAACATCAGGCAAGAGCCTCGCAGGTAATACCGTTCATCATCGCCGCCATGGTTTTCAATCAGCATATCATAAAACCGACCGGCGTTCTCATAGTCGTAAAGCAGCATGTACAGCCTTCCGGCTTCCTGAAGGAAGGGTTCGCCGCCCTTTCTTTCCGCATATGCGCCCATACCTGCCGCCTGACTGGCCAGATCCTTCACTGCAGCCGCATACTTGTATCGGAACCAATGCGCGTCTGCGTTTTCAGGGGCCAGCTCTGCCGCCTGTACCACGTGCTCATGGGCGGTTTCTGCTTCGCCACACATCGCAGCAAGGCAACCCGTTTCAATCATCCATTCCGCCCTTTTGCCGCCTTCCACCAGTTCAGCCGCCTTTACGAGGTAGGGCAGCGCGCCCGCCATATCGCCGCGGCTGAACCGCACGCAGGCACACCTATACTGTCCGTCCGCTGTGTCCGCCTTTGTAAACACAACGGACATCTGTCTGAACAGGTTCCTCAGCCAACTGTCCGAGGCATAATCCATGTTGCTCAGCAGGTATTGATACTCCTCCACATCGCGATAAGCTGCCAGTGTCCTCGCCAGTGACAAGTCATTGGCAAAGACGATGCCGGCCAGTATCGCAACCGCCAACATGAGCGCCAGCATACGCTTGAGCTTGTCAAATCCAGATCCTGAGATTCCCAATTTTTTATCACATCCTCCGGTCGCGTTTGTATTCTTTTACAGACCAAAAGTCTGGTAATTTGACTCTTCTCCGATCATTAGTTAAAAGCCTCCTACATTAACTCATTTTATATTGTAAGCACTTTTTTCTCACAAAACGGTAAACATCCGTGAAATGCACATTTTCTCCGTAAAATGCATGTTCGTGAATAAATCAACAATCCACGCCTATCCTCCTTCCATTCGTCTGCCGGATGAAAAAGAAATAAGCGCCCTGCCCCGCAGCCTCATAGCTGCCCGAGCAAGTCGCTTACATTCTAGAGTATTCATATTTTGCCGGGATGTCAGACGTCCTCCGGTTCAATCGCCTGCAGAAATGATAGCGTACACCATCCGCAGCATGGCTGTCGGTATCGGACACGCCTCTTACCGGCTACTCCGTGAGGACAGCTTCCGCAACGCAACACCGGAGAGCTGGCACGTGTTCGGCACAAAAGCGCATAGCGGCTCTTCCATCACAACAGTTTCCCCTTTTTCACCAGCGCATCCATGGCATAATCCATATAGACGCGCTTGACCTCCTGTCGCATACTGCGGCTGATGGGAATTCTTGTACCATCGCACAGAGTCAGTTCGGCGGCAGTGATCGCAGCAATCTCTCGCAGAGCAACCATCGCCCAGCGGATGGGACGGACAAAGCCTTCGTTATCCCCCCCTAACTGCATACAGAGGCTGGAAAAAAGCGTACTGGTTTGAATATCGCCATACCGGGTATGGATCACGCTCTTGTGATCGCCCGCCTCAATCCACAGCACGTCACTGACAGGAATGGCGTCGTCCATGCGGTCTTGTCTGAAATAGAGCTGTTCTCTTTTGCCTGCGTTTAAGAAAAACTTATCCAGCGCAGCAAACAGCTTCTCGCTGCTAACCGGCTTAACCAGATAGTGCAGCGCATTGACATCATACGATTCCGCGGCATAAGAATTGGTACTGCTCATTAGGATGATCGCAGTTTCCTGCTTCACAAGCATGCCCGCCGCCTCAATTGTACTGGTGCCATTCATCACGATATCCAGCAGCACAAGATCGTACTTCTCTCTGCTGTCCAGCAGCACTGCACACGATTCATACAAATCGACTTTGGCCAGATCCCCCTTGCTGTCCAGATACCTCTGCACAAGTTCATGCATCGTATGCCTGTCCTGCGGCGAATCATCGCAGATGGCCAGCCTGTGTATTCTTTGCATATATGCCTCCAGCGCACCGGCAGTTCCGGCACGACACCTATAGTTTACGCCTTAAGTGCTTCCGCTGTCAAGCAGCAAGCCAAATACGCTTCACCTCATCTGCCAAAGGCTTTGCTCCGCCAGATTCCTGCACGTTCAAATGCCAAATAAGAAACACGTCATCACAGGAAGAACCTGTAACAACGTGTTTGTTTTATATGTTTATTCGCTTCTCATAGTTCTTTACAGTTTCATCCGCTAATTGCTGTTTGCAGTATTCCTCAAGGCAGATATATCTTCTCCAAGTCTGAAAGTGCCATCAACCGAACGGCATCACATTCGCTTCTGATACTTTCATCATAATCCGGCAATACAGTCAAGGCAGATGTTAGTTCCGTTCCTGTAAGCATCGGCGGCAGCGAATAAACAATTTCATTGATCTTATCCACGCTTCACACCGCCTTCCATAAAGTCGATATGTGCCCTTCCACGTTCCTTGCGTCTTGTGTTTCGTATATTCTTCAAGTTCGTATTCTCTGTACCCGATTTACCATTTGCTATCGCAGTAATGTGCGTCTCAAGGTCTATTCTTGCCTGCATATTTGCGTCAAAAAGCCCCTTCCTTATGCTTCTCTGTGTATCCTTGACTGAATCCACATCCTTCAACTCCATGCCCTTGAAGCGCCCTTCTATCAGCTCAAAACGAACATACTTTCCTTGCTCCAACAGCCAAACCGCAGACACATCATCTGGATTGTAAGCGACTTCTGCCTTCCCACCTTTTAAGTACATCTCCGTGTAGCCATCATGCTTATACCGGAGATTGTTCACCCGCAAGCCATTTCTGCAGAATTTGCCCATCGTTCGCGGCATGAGTGTCATCATCAAACGCTCATAGCTGCACGAGATGAGATTAGCTCCGTTTTGCTTGAGACCATAGTTCCAGATATCACTTGCATGCGGCTGGACTTTTTCCGCAATCATCTGCCTGCTGTAGGGAAAATCCGGAAGTATTCGCTTACTGTTGTAGTAAATGATGCAGTGAAGGATGACCTTTTCAAAATCATGAAGCGTTAGGCAGGCGTCCTTACGATAGTCATGCGCTCCACGCTCTTGGAAATCTATTTCAATAACACCTTTCCCTTTGAGTGTATCTTTAAAGCACCGCTGCAGTAGTGCAAAGAACTGCTCAACTCTGCTCTTAAGATCCGGTCTATAGGGCGGCAGGTTCACGAT
>JAFQIF010000053.1 GCA_017397695.1 Clostridia bacterium | reverse complement strand
TTCAATCTGTACCGGAATCGTAATTGTCGCCTTCGGCTCCGCTCCGATTCTTGCTTTTTTCTTCGATTGGGTTACGTTGGGGATTTCATCCCCAAGCCCCTGACAAGGGATTTCATCCCTTGACCCTTCTTCGCTTCGCGGCGGTTTCAAGATTCTTTAATGAACTTTCTATCCCTTTTCTCCATGAAAAAAGGGCCCTTCCTCATGGAAGAGCCCATCTGAAAATCCCTTACAGCATCACCAACAGCAGCGATACGATGATCGTAATGCTGATGACCATACAAATCGAATTGATCGCGCTGGACAGACCAATATCTCCACCCATCTCGCCCACAAAGCCCGGCACCGCCGCGCCGATCGGCGCAAACGCCAGAATCACCAGCGCCTGACGGATCTCCAGTGCAAACGGCAGCACAAAGAAGAAGATCAACGCAAACACCGTTGCCGCCGCATAGCGCATTGCAACAATACGCGCAATGGTCATCAGCTGCTCACGCTTGGCCTCCAGCTTGAAGCCGACGCCGATCATCAGCATCGCAGCAAACGCATTGGCGCTGCTGCCAATCTCCGCCACGGAGAGCACAAATTTCGGCGTAGGAATGTGCAGCAAGCTCATCGGCAGCACGATCATGTACACAACAAAGGGAACCGAACGCATCAGTGCACGCACAACGCGCTTGAGAGAAAACCGGCTGCCATCCTTAACCATGCAGGCCATGCTGTACGCGCCGCCCAGGCACACCATCGCATTGCCGATGTCAAAGATGCTGATGGCGATAACCGCCATCGGGCCCAGAAAACTCTGTGCAAAGGGAATGGTGAAGTTACCGATGTTGTAGCCGGCCAGGTTCACCATATCAAAGGCCTGCTGCTCACGCCGTCTTTTCTTCCCCAGCAGGTATCCCGCGCTCACATATACCGCACCGCAGGCGAGCGCAATCAACGGCAGACCCAGCAGCGACGGATCGATCTGCTTGCCGTTAAAGCTGACGATAATTGCACAGGGCAGCGTAATGCGGATGGCGATTTTGGACAGAACGCCAAAGTCCTCCTGCTTGAATACGCCAATCTTCTTGAGCAGATACCCCAGAAAGATGATCGCAATAAAGCTGCCCGCACGCATGACAATATCCAGCATACGTCTTTCGCCTTCTTACAGATTGATAATCTCGTACTCGCGCACGCCCAGGCCGATCTTCTCCGCATGATCCAGGCAGGAACGCCACTCGGAATTCGGCGTGGAATTGGTGAACGGATCGCCCCAGTCCGCAAAGCCCGGCTTCTTGAGGTTATCCCAGAGCTGGCTGCCCGGCAGCGGCTGCTGCTTCAGGCAGGCATCCACACAGGCCTGATCCAGCGCAAGCGGATCGAAGGAGGCGAACATGCCGATATCCGGCAGGATCGGCGCGTCGTTCTCACAATGGCAATCGCAGTTCGGAGAGATATCCTGCACCAGCGAGATATGGAAATTCGGGCGCCCATCCACAACCGCCTTCGCGTACTCGGCCATACGGCAGTTGAGCACGGCATTCGCATTGTCGCTGACAAAGTGGATCGCGTCAAAGTTACACGCGCCGATGCAGCGGCCGCAGCCCAGGCACTTGTCCGGGTTGATGCGCATCTTGCGGGTTTCCTCATTGAAGATCAGGCCGTCGTTGGCGCACAGCTTCTGGCAGAGCTTGCAGCCACGGCAATCGTATTCCTCGACCACCGGCTTGCCGTCGTTGTGCTGCTCGCTCTTGCCCGCACGGGAACCGCAGCCCATGCCGATATTCTTGATCGCGCCGCCAAAGCCCGTAGACTCGTGGCCCTTAAAGTGCGTCAGGCTGATGAAGATATCCGCATCCATCACAGCGCGGCCGATCTTCGCTTCCTTCACATATTCGCCGCCATGAACCGGCACAAGCACGTCGTCCGTGCCGCGCAGGCCGTCGCCGATGAGAATCGGACAGCCCACGGTCAGCGCGGTAAAGCCGTTCTCCCAGGCGCACTGCAGGTGCTCCAGCGCATTCTTGCGGCTGCCCGGATAGAGCGTGTTGCAGTCGGTCAGATAGGGCTTGCCGCCCAGCTCCTTGACCACATCCGCCACCGCACGCGCATAGTTCGGGCGCAGGAAGCTCAGGTTGCCCTGCTCGCCAAAGTGCATCTTGATCGCCACAAACTTGCCTTCCATATCAATATTGCCGATACCCGCCTTGCGGATCAGCTTCTTGAGCTTGTTGGTCAGGCCATCACCATTGGCAACCGTACGGAAATCCGTAAAATAGACCTTTGCCTTTTCCATGGTATTTCCCTCCATGTCCCATATACGTTGATAAATCTATATTACCCTTAAAGCGCATCTGCGTCAAGCACCGTATGCTTATATGACAAAGAACATCGACAGCGCCATCATACATACCAGGCTGATGGCAATCGAAACCGAATTGGTAAATCCAGCCAGCGCCGTATCGCCGCCGCAGCGGGCCGTATAGATCGGCGCGAGGCTGCTCAGCGGCGCAAAGCAGAGCACCGCCAGCGTCTGGCGCACAGCCAGATCAAACGGCGTCAGGAAATAACATGCCGCAGCCGACGCCGCAGCAAACGCATAGCGACAGGCCATCTCTCTGGCCGTTTCGCGGATCAATGCCGGATCGCCCAGCGGCTCAAACATGAGACCGATAATCAGCATCGCCAGAAAGCCATTTGCCTGCCCCGCAGGCTTGGTAAGCGAGAAGAGCAGATCGGGCAGATCGACGTTCAACAGCACCATGGTAAACATGACCATATACGTGTCAAACGGCAGGGATTTGAGAAATTTGAGCAGGATATCCCCTGCCGTTTCCTTCTGCTCTCCGCCGGTTTTGAGCAGCGTAGAGGTCATCGCATAGGAGCCGCCGGTCATCATCACGGCGTTGCCCGTATCAAACATGAACGCCGGCACCACGCACGCGCTGCCGAAGAACGCCTCCAGCAGCGGCAGCGAAAAGCAGCCAACATTATAGCCGCCGATATTGAGCATGCGATAGGCGCGCAGGCGCTTTTCCACGCCATGCGTCGCCAAGTACATAAGCACCATCGGCAGAGCAGCGCACACAAAGCCCACGCCCACCAGCCAGAAAAGACGGGTATCGCGCTCAAATCCCGAAAACCCCTGAATGATGGTACAGGGCAGCGTGATATTGAACATGACCTTGGAAAGGGTCTGCTGGTCCTGACGGCTGAGAAATCCTGCACGCTTGAGCAGATAGCCCAGCATGATGACCAGCACGTAGCTCATCGGCTTTACCAGATATGACATATATTTTTCCTCATCATAAAGCGGCCAGCGATGCGCCCGCTTCCAAAAAGCTCTTCATGTCTGAAGTTTCTGTGTGCTTGCTGCGCATGTTTTGCGCAATTTCCCGTAAAGTAAAAAGAATCCCGGGATTTCTCCCGGGAGTTTTCTCTTAGCCCTCGACAGCTTCCTTGAGGCTCTTGCCCGGCTTGAACATCGGGGAACGGCGAGCGCCGATCTGGATCTCTTCACCGGTCTTCGGGTTGCGCGCCTTGCGCGCCGGGCGCTCCTTCACCTCGAACGCGCCGAAGCCCACGATCTGGACTTTCTCGCCGTTCTTGAGGCTCTCAGCGATGATATCGCTCATCGCGCAGATGGCGGCCTCGGCATCCTTGCGGGTCAGGCCGGCCTTCGCGGCGATCGCCGCACTCAGTTCATTCTTATTCATGGTACAATTATCCTCCTTCAAAAGAGTCACTCCACGCTGCACTCAGCCTTGGCAGCCGGAAGACGACTAAACCATATTCTACATGCTTTCATGCATTCACGCAAGAGGAAACATGTCTTTTCGTGAAATTTTCTTGAAAAAATCAAGGTTTTTTATCTTCCTTACGGAGTCTTTCGAGCCGCCTGGCAATCGCCGAGCGCAGCGCGGTTTCCGCGTCCAGATCCATGGCGTGCGCCGCGGCGCACAGGCTCTCCAGCGCAGCACCCAGCTGCTCCTCGCCCGCGTCCTGCACACACAGCGCCTGCACGGCGCTAAGCGCATCCTGCAGCACCTCGCTTGGCGCATGCTTCTCCTCTCTCGCCTGCCACTGTCTGCGCACGATCTTCTGCGCGCGCATAAGCGCCGGCAGCGAGCAAGGTACATCCGCAGCGCGCTCGTATGCGCTCTGCTCGCCGCGCTCCTTCTTTTTCGCATTCTCCCATACGGAGGTTACAGCCTGTGCGCTTTCGGCCTTTGCCCGTCCAAAGACATGCTCATGGCGCGTGATCATCTTATGCGCAGCCATGCTCGTTACATCGCGGTCGGTAAACGCCCTGTGCTCCGCGCCGATACAGCTGTTGAGCACCACCTGCAGCAGCACATCGCCCAGCTCGTCAGCGATCTTGAGGTCGTCATCTCCGTCCATAGCCTCTGCCGCCTCGCATGCTTCCTCGATCATGTACTGGCGCAGGGTGTGGTGCGTCTGCGCCCTGTCCCACGGGCATCCTCCTGGGCCGCGCAAGCGCGAGATCACCTCGACAAAATCCTCGTATGTCGCGCGGCTGCGCTCATACACGCTCACGCGCGGCACCAGAACCGCCGTCCTGTGATCGTAGTGCGCCTGTCTGTCCAGATCGCACAGCAGGATCGGCATGGCCACGGCGCCCGGCTCGGCGGCGTTCTCCAGGAAATACACCGTCATCTCGTCGTCGAACAGGTCGCTGAGCCAGAGCTTGACGTCAGACGCGAGGTAACAGTTATCAATCTCGGTAATCACCTGCGGGCTATCCGCCTGCACGCGCATCTCCTCTACGGAAAGCGCCGTCACCGTTCGCAGATTTTCCGTGTTCACGCCGTAGGGAATCACTGCGCAGGCAGCGTTTGTGGCCATCGATACGCCGCTGATCACGCGCAGGGTCACATCCATCTCCAGCTTTTCTGCCAGAGCGCGCACAGTCGCATCGCTGCCCGGTTCGCTGACGGCATAGCACAGCCTTTCCACGGTTTTGGCCTTGCGCATAAGCGCAGAAGACGCCATAGCGCACAGCTCGTCAAAATCCTCACAGCGCTCGTAGAGCGCGTCCAGCGTCTGATAGGATATGCCCTGCTCATCCAGCAGCGCAGCAGCGCCATGGCGCGCCGTGCGCAGCACCAGCGCATCCGCCTGCTGCATGGCGCGCAGCGCGCCCATGGTCAGCATATCGCCGCTGTCCGGGCCGAGCGCCGCCACGGTTATGATGTGTTGTTTGGTCATCGTTTATTTCTCCTTAAAAGAAAGCTCCCCTGAATCGGGGAGCCGGACAACCCGCTTACGGGCTGCTTACTTGTTGAGTACGCTCTCGATGATGAAGCGCGGACGGCGCTTGGTCTCGTTGTAGATCTTGCCGATGTATTCGCCGATAACACCCAGACTCAGCAGCTGAATGCCGCCAATGAGCCAGATGGAACCCATCAGGCTCGTCCAGCCGGCAGTGGTGCTGCCCATGAGCTTGGAGATCAGCGCGTAGAGCAGCATAATCAGGCTCACCAGGAAAACGACTACACCCGCAGTCAGCACCAGACGGATCGGCTTGACGGAGAAGGACGTGATGCCATCGGCCGCAAAGGCGAGCATCTTCTTAAGCGGATACTTGCTCTCGCCGGCAAATCGCTCGGCACGCTCATAGGTGACCGTCGTCCACTTGTAGCCAATCTGCGGCACGATGCCGCGCAGGAACAGATTGACCTCCTTGAACTGCGCCAGGCCTTCAACCGCTCGGCGGCTCATCAGTCGGTAATCCGCATGATTGAAGACGATATCCACGCCCAGGGCCTTCATCACCTTATAGAAACCCTCGGCGGTGAAGCGCTTGAAGAAGGTATCGGTATCGCGCTTGGAGCGCACGCCGTATACCACCTCAAACCCCTCGTGATATGCATCCACCATGCCGTCCACGGCATTGATGTCGTCCTGCAGGTCCGCATCCATGGACACGATCATATCGGCATAATTGACCGCCGTCATCAGGCCCGCCAGCAGCGCGTTCTGATGACCGCGGTTGCGGGAGAGATTCACGCCGGAAAAAACCTCCGGCTCCTGCTCATGCAGCTGGGAGATGATCGGCCAGGTGTTGTCGCTGGAGCCGTCGTTGACGAACATGATGCGGCTCTTGTCGCTGATCTTGCCCTGCGCGCGCAGCGCGAGTACCTTTTCCTTCAGGCGCTTGCTGGTCTCCGGCAGCACCTCCTGCTCCTTATAGCAGGGAACGACGATGTACAGCGTGTTATTCGGATTCATATGTGTTTCCTTTCTGCCGCCTTGGCAAATCGGTGGTTACATCTGATTGCTGTTCTGGCCCTGACTGAGCAGGCTGTCACGCAGGTTGGCCATATCGCCCGCGCTGCGGGAAAGCGCAGCGGCAGCGCCGGAAAGCATCTTGTCCACGTGCACACACGCCTGGGTGTAGATGCTGTCCGCATCCTTTTCTGCGCGATCGCGCGTCTCCATGGCATATGCCTGTGCACGGCGGGTGATCTCGTTTTCATCCACAAGCTTCTGTGCCTGCTGCTGGGCAGCGAAGACGATCTGCTCTGCGCGGGTCTGCGCGTCGGCGAGGATGGCGTTGGCGTCCTCCTGCGCGCGGCGGCGGGTCTCCTTGTCGTAGGCGTCGGCCTCTGCCTCCACCTCGTCCTTGAACGCGCGCGCCTTGGTCACCGTCTCGTTGTAGATCTTGTCTGCATCGTCGGCGGTCTTGTCCGCGCGCATCTTCGCATCATCGATGATGCGCTGGCTGCTGACCAGCACGGTCTGCGCCTGGGTTACGGACTTGGGCAGCGCAATGCGCAGCTGACCGATCAGGTCCGCCATCTCGCTCACGTCCACAACACACATATTCCTCTTGAGCGGCACCCTGTACGCGTCGCTGAGCTTATGCTCGATCGCGTCAATCACGCGCAGCGTCTGGCTGATGCTCTCCGCGCCGACCTGCGCCTGCTCGCGGCGCATGGGACGCTCCTGCTGCACTTCCTGCTGCTCCACTGCCTCTTCCATCTGATCTCTGCGATCCATCCCCATGTCCTCCTCTTACGCTTCGCCGCCAAGCGCCGCCCGGATTTCCGCGGCGATGCACTGCGGCACAAGATTGTCAACATCGCCGCCGAAAGCTGCAATCTGGCGGACGATGCTCGATGATACGCTGGCCAGATGCTCGGACGTCGGCATCATCAGCGTTTCCACGCCCCCGAGCATCCTGTTCACCTGCGCCATCTGATATTCCGATTCAAAATCCCCGAGCGGGCGCACGCCGCGCACCACGCAGGTCACATTCTGTTCCTTTGCACACTGCACAAGCAGGCCGCCATGCGCAATCACGCGCACGTTGGCAAGATGCGCGCAGGCCTTTTCAAGCAGGCGTACGCGTTCCTGCGCAGGGAAAGCGCCGCGCTTATCCGGGTTATGCATCACGGCGACGACCAGCTCATCGCAAAGCCGCGCAGCGCGCTCAATGACGTCCATATGGCCGTTCGTCACCGGATCAAAGCTGCCCGCATACAGCATCCGCATCACGGCATATCCTCCCGCTTCGCGCTTCTGACAAAGGTGATCTCCGTATCGCCGTACTTTCGCAGGTCAAACGCCTCAAAGCGCAGATCCAGCAGCGGCGCCATGCCGCGCCTGTGCTCCACGACGATGAGGAACGCCTCGCTGAGCAGCCCCTTGTCATAGAGTGCCGCACACATTTCGCCGGTATTCTCCATCTTATACGGCGGATCGATGAACACCACGTCAAACTTTTCGCCTTCGCGCGCCAGGGCGTCCATCGCCTGCCGGTAATCCCTGGCAATCAGGCGGCAGTGATCGCCCAGCTTGCTGGTCTCCATGTTTTTCCTGATCGCTGTACATGCGTCGCGGTCCATATCGATAAGCACCGCTTCCTTTGCACCGCGGCTGAGCGATTCCAGCGAAAGCGCGCCCGTACCGGCAAACAGATCCAGAACCCGCGCATCCTGCACATCCCAGCGGATGATATTGAACAGCGACTCGCGCACATAGTCCTGCGTCGGCCGGGTCTTGCTGCCCGGGGGCGCCACAATCGAGCGCCCGCGCGCCGATCCGCCGATGATTCTCATGGCCGAAATCTGCTCCTCCCGTCCCATGGACATACTTTCAGTCTTATTATTATAACAGAGAAAGCAGGGCAAATCAACCCTGCTCCCCGTATGAACAAATTGCGGATCAGATCAGTTCCTTCTTCTTGTGCTCTTCCTTTTTGTGTCCGTAGTGCACCTGGCCCTGTGCGCCGGTGAGCTCGTCGACGAGGCTCTTCTTCTGCGCGCGGCGCACGGCTACCTTCTTGGCGCGGCGGTTGAGCTTTTCCTGCTTGCGGTTGGACGCCGGGCCCACCAGATAGCCGGCCATATAAGCGACCGGATAGGAAAGGATAAACAGTGGCGAGAGCCTGTCTATGGCCAGGCCCATCTTCAGCGGATCATTGAAGAAATTGACAAAGAGCATCTCAAACAGGCGCACAAACATACGCACCCAGTCCGTAATCAGCAGGCTCTGTTCGGCGGTATATGCGCCGAGCGGCGCCATCACATCCATGCGGCTGCCGTAGCTGTCCGTCAGCCAGGTGGGCAGGTCCTGCAGGGCATAGGTGTATTCCTTCGCCGTGACCGCGACGAACACAGCCGCAAGCAGCGGCAGCGCAAACACGACCGCGCACGCGCAAAGCGCCTTGAGCGGATGATAGCACGCCGCGTCTTCCTTTTCTTCCATCTTGATGCCCTTGGCCGACAGGGTCACATAATTGCGGCTTGCCGCAGCGTCCGCCGCGCCCTTGTTCAGGCCTTCGCTGAAGAGCAACACCAGCATGCCGCCCACGAGCACAACCGTAATCGCCAGCCTCAGCCCCGGACCAAGCGCCTGCAGCGCGCTGAACAGAAGGCCCATCACCGCAACAGCCACCATCGACGCCAGCAGCCGGCCCGCAATGGGCAGTACCTGGCTTCCCCAGCGTTCGGCTCTGCGCAGCGGCTTTTTCTTCTTGCTTTTCTTCTTATTCTCCATCTCGGGACCTCCTGTGATCACTTGTATTCTTTTCCGCCCGGATGACGCCGGCGGGAGAAACCAAAATATCCATGTATTCGTCATGCGCCGCCGCAGGTACCCGCTCAAGGATTGCAAAATCATGGCAGATCCCCACGCGCACAGCGCGCGTCTTCAGAAGAAACCTGTCGTAGTAGCCGCCGCCCTGGCCAAGCCTGCGGCCTGCCGTGTCAAACGCCGTGCCCGGCACAAGGATCAGATCGATCTCCTGCGGCGCAGCGATGAAGCAAGCCTCATCCGGTTCTTCAAGCCCAAAGCAGCCCCGGCGCAGCTGAGAAAGGCTGTCGATTCTTCTGGCCGTCATCTCGCCGGGCGCCTCGCAGCGCGGCAGCAGCAGCGTCTTGCCCGCGGCAAACGCATCCTCGATCACCAGCGTCAGGCTCAGCTCACCCCTGCAGGCCATGTAGGCCATTACCGTTTTCGCCTGCCGGTAGGGCTCAAATGCGCGAAGATGCGCGAGCACCGCCTGTGAGGCAGCCTGCTGTTCCGGCCGTGAAAGCGCGCGCCGCCTTTCACGCATGGCGCGCCGCAGCGCATCTTTATCCATCATGCGTTGATATGCACGCGCGGCACGCGTGCAGACGGCGAACAAACCACCTCGTAACTGATCGTGGAAAGCCACGCAGCCATCTCATCCGCGTCGATCATTTCCTTTCCCTGTGCGCCCAGCAGCACGACCTCATCGCCCGCCTGCGCCTCGGGAATATCCGTCACATCAACCATGATCTGATCCATGCACACCCGGCCCAGAATCGGCGCGCGCTGCCCGCGCACGAGCACGCAGCCCTTGCCCGTCAACCCTCTGCGGTATCCGTCCGCATAGCCCACCGGCACGGTCATCACCCGCGTTTCCTTCTTCGCCTCAAACAATCCGCCGTAGCTGACCCGATCGCCCGGCTGAATCGTCTTTACATATACCGCACGCGCTACCCAGCGCATCGCCGGGCGCAGGCCCAGATCCTGCTCAAAAGGCGGATAGCCATAGAGCGCGATGCCGCCGCGCACCATGTCAAAATGCGCCTGCGGATAGCGGAAAATCGAAGCCGTATTCGCCGCATGGCGGGTGATCTTTCCCGGATGCACCTGTGCGATCGCATTTGTCAGCTCGCGGAATCTTTCAATCTGCGAAAGCGTGCCCGCGCTGTCCTCCTCGTCCGCCGTAGCCATGTGCGTAAAGCAGCCGGTCAGCTCCACATGCGGCAGGCTGTCGATCAGCCTGGCCAGCGCCTGCACTTCGTCCGTTGTGCGCACGCCGATTCGGCACATGCCCGTGTCGAGCTTGATATGCACCTTCGCCATCATGCCCAGCTTTTCGCCCGCACGCTCCAGCGCCATGATGCGCCGCTCATCAAAGACCACCTGCGTAAGATTGCAGGCCACAACAGCCTCTGCCGCCTCTTCCTCAATGCCGCCCAGCACAAGAATCGGCGCATCAATGCCCGCCTGCCGCAGCTGCGCGCCCTCCTCGGGAATCGCCACTGCCAGCATCTTCGCTCCGGCTTCAAGCGCAGCCTTCGCCACCGGCACTGCGCCGTGTCCATAGCCATTCGCCTTTACCACCGCCAGGAATTCCGCTCCCGGCGCCATATGCGCGCGCATCACGCCCACGTTGTGGCGAATAGCGCTCAAATCAATCTCGCAATAATTGGTTCTGAACATTTTTTCCGATCCAGCTTTCTGTGTATATCCATGCCATACCATACAGTATACCGCGAAAACGCAAAAAAGAAAAGATGCGCCTTCTTTTTCGCCCGCCGCGCTCATACGTTCAGGCATCAGAGGGAGGCGATGGGATGGCGGCATTATCTGCGGCGTTTTCGCTGCTGGGCGGCATCATGGGCGCCGGCTTTGCATCCGGACGGGAAATCGTAAGCTTTTTCGGCGTGCACGGCAGTGCGGCCTTTGCCGCAGCCGCAGCCGCGCTTCTCACGCTCCTTGCGCTCTTTCTTCGCCTTCCCGCAAGGATGCGCGCCCTGCATGCCTCCTCGCTTTCGCATCTGTGCGTCTGTGCGCTCGGCAGATGTCTGGGCCGTCTGTGCGGCGCGCTGTTCTTTCTCCTTTTCGCCATCACCGGCGGCGCGATGCTCGCCGCCTGCGCCGAGCTCGGCGCGCTGATGCTTCCCCTTCACCATGCCTATGGCCTCGTGCTCGCCTTCTCGCTTCTTGCCGCCGCCCCGCTTTCGATGCTGGGGCTGCGCGGCGTCGCCGTCCCGGGCGCGCTGCTTGCGCTGCTGTTTCCCGTGCTGCTTGCGCGCCTGCTTGCCCTGCCCAGGGGCGAAGCCTGCTTTCTGCCCGCTGCCAGCGGCATACTGGCTGCAGCCAATGGCGTCGCCTACGGCGCGCTCAGTGCAGCCCAGCTCGCCGGCCTGCTCGGTCAGCTTGCGTCTTTTGATGCGCGCACGCGCAGGCGCGCTGCGCTGCTCTTTGCGCTGCTCTTTGGCGGCATGCTCACGCTGGGCGTGCTCGTTTGCCAGCGCCATCTGAGCGCTGTGCTCCATCAGCCGCTGCCCTTCGTCTATCTCAGCCGGGCGCTGGGCAGCAGCGGCTATGTCTTAGTGGGCGCAGTGCTCTATGCCGCCGCCTTTTCCACGCTGTGCGCCATGCTGCGCGCCATGACCGCCGCACTGCCATATGGTGGGCTGCTTTCCCTGCTGCTCAGTGCAGCGCTCTGCCTGCTGTTTGCGCGCATCGGCTTTTCCTCGCTTATCGGCCGGGGATATCCCATTTTGGGCGCGCTTTGCGCCGGCCTTTTGCTGGTGCTGTGCGCCTGCGTGCCGCAGAAGGAGAACACGCCCGTCAGCTGAGCCGCTCATCGGCAGCTCCTATGATCGATTCTCTCGCGCAGACTCTCTATATCAAAACAAGCGGGCGGCAAATCGCCGTCCGCTTCTACAGCCTTGTTTTCATACAACCGGCCGCGTCCAGCAATGTATCCATTCCTGCCTACATTGTCATAGCGTCCAGACGGTCAGGCCTTCTTATCGAACTTGTTGCCGCAGCCCTTGCAGGTGACGGTGATGGAGCCCACGCCGCGCGGTACGCGCAGGCGCTTTTTGCACTTGGGGCAGGTAAAGTAGCGATACTTCTTGCTGTTCTTCACGCGGTTCATCCACTCGCTGACCGCCGTGCGCACCTTGTAGGTCTTCTGCAGGTAGATCTGATTCTCATTCTGCCGTCTGTAGCGATCTTTGCTGAACATGCGCACAAACATGATCACCAGCAGCACATCGGCCAGGATCGTGAGGATGCCGAGCCCCGCAAGAGAGCCGATGATGGACAGAATCAGCGACGTCCAGAGCATGGTCATACCCAGCTGATCCGCACCGTAGCGGCCGGACATAAAGCGGGCAAAATTGTTTCGGATTTTATCAAAGAAACGCATACCGTTTCCTCCTTGCATCATGATATTTTCAGCATACGGCAGACATTTCCCGCTGTCAACCGTTTTTGCACGCCGGTCACTCCTTGCCTTTCTCCGCCTGCTTTGCTATACTGGGCCAAGAAAACCAGAAAGGGGAACCAGCCATGGAAAACCTGCGCACGCTTGAGGCGTATATCCGGAATATCCTTGGGGATAAAGACCGCGCCGTCGTCGCCATCGACGGCATGGCCGCCAGCGGAAAAACGACGCTCGCCCGCGCGCTTGCACAGCGCTTTGATTCCTGCGCCGTCGTGCACATGGACGATTTTACCGTTCCCTTTGAAGACCGGCATCCCGGTTATTTTGAAGCTGCGCTTTCCAACGCAGATATTGCACGCTTTGATCGCGAGGTCCTTTCGCCCTTTCTGCGCGGCGAAGCAGCCGTGTACAGGCCCTATATCTGTCATCCCGATCCAGGCTTTCTTTCCCCCGTGACAATCCCCGCGGACGCGCGCGTGCTGATCGCAGAAGGCGCGTACTGCCTGCATCCCGATCTGTTTGACCGCTACGATCTGCGCGTGCTTTTCGCCGTTTCGCCTCAAACGCAGCGTTCACGCATCCTCGCGCGCAACGGAGCAGCACAGCTTGAGCGCTTTCTGTCCACGTGGATTCCCATGGAAAACCGCCACATTCAGGCGCACCGCCTGATGCAGCGATGTGATCTCCTGCTCAGCGCAGATCAAGCGCCCTGAGCCAGCGATCGCCGAAGCGCGCCGCCTCTTTTTCCGCGCGGTCGTATTCCTTGGGATTGTGAACCTCCTGCGGCTCGTGCGCATCCAGGCCGATGATCACCTGATTGCCCGTGTCATAGACAATCTCAAAGAAGTCGGCGTTCGGATAACCGTTGCCGTTCTTTCCGCCCAGACGATACCTGTCGTGGAGATTGATCTCCATCGGCAGGTTATTTTCTTTGCAGCATTGGCAGATATCCCTCGCCGCCGCGCGGCAGTTTTCATCAAACACCGGATAACGGCGCATGAACAGGTCCGGATGCGCCATATAGGCAAACATGCCGGTTTCGATGCCCCTGACTGCCCTGTCTACGTAGCGCGTCAGGTGCTCTGCCTTCGAGGAACTGCCAAAGTAGAAGCCGCCCTCGTCCGTATCCTCATAGTGGCAGCCGAAGATCAGGTAATCCAGCTTGCGCGCTTCCTTTGTATCTCGCAGCCAGTTCATGTACTGCGGAAAGTACTCGCACTCAAAGCCGACAAGCAGTTTGATTTTATCGGCGTATTTTTCGCCCAGCGCGCGCAGCGTATCCACATACTCGTCCAGCTGCGTGATTGCCATGCGCACGTGCGGATTCACAAATCCGCTCTCATACGGCCAGGGCATGTGATCCGAAAAGCCGAAGACGTTAAACCCACGCTCAATCGCCGCTGCGATATACTGCTCGTCCGTACCGTCAGCATGGCCGCAGCGTGCGGTGTGCGTATGATAATTCGCCTTGATCATGTTTTCCCTCCTCAGTCGATACCGATGCGGGTACAGGGCACGCGGCCTTCAACCAGGTCGCTGATGCGATGGCGGCCATGGCCGATGATCACCGTCGTGCCGCGCAGCGCCGGGCCGAGCGCAAACTCCAGCTTGGCATGCGCGCCGTTCGCGCCCGCTCGGGACGCGCCCACACAGTGCGTCTGCAGCTGGCGCACCTTGCGCTCCAGTTGCTCTGCATTCGGGGCAAGCACATCGCGCACGAGCGTCGAGGGATCCTTGGGATCGGCGTAGATGCCCTCGGTGGAGGTCATGATCAGCAGCACGCGCGTGGTGACAAGGCCGGCGATCACGGCTGCCGTCTCGTCATTATCCACGCACTCATGCACTTCCTGATTGTCCTTGTACAGATGGGACAGCTCCCACTTGCGGTTCTCCTCGTCGGATACCGGGTCGTTGTAGTTGACAATCGGGATTGCGCCCTGCTCCCTTGCGCGCAGGAACAGCTTGCGGATGTGCTCGCGCTTATACTTGTCGTTGAAGTGCTGATGCTCCACCAGCACCTGACGCACGGAGTAGTCCTGGTGAATGAACCTTCGGTACTGCTCCATCAGGATGGTCTGACCCTGTGCGGCGTAATCAGTCTTTGCGTCCACACTGTCGATAGCCAGTTCGTGTCCTGTTCTCTTGATATAATCCAGACGGCCGATTTCCGCCGCGCCGGAGGTCACCCAGATCATGCCGGGCTTAAGCTCGCGGCCAAGCCTGGAAAAGATATTATAATCGATGTCGGCGTCCTCGCGGCGGATGAGCGCCATCGAGCCGATCTTGCCGACCAGATCAAAATCGTAACGCATATACTTTCCTTTCACGGAGTTCTGCTCTAAGCGTGGAAACGTTAGGCTGCCGCCCAAACCTGCCTGAGGAATTTCATCCCTCAGACTCCCTTCTTCGCTTCGCGCTTTCTACAGTATATTTTGCTGAATTACTTGTGATATCGTTCTCCCGCCGCGATCTTGAGCGCGCGGTACGTCTGCTCCAGCAGCATGATGCGCGCCAGCTGATGCGGAAAGGTCATCGGCGAAAACGAAAGCTTCACCTGCGCGCGGCGCACGACGTCATCCGAAAGGCCCAGCGAACCGCCGATGACAAACACCACGCGCCTGCCAGTGTCGATCAGCTCTGTCATCTTCCTGGAAAGCTGAACAGAATCCATTTGTTTTCCGTCGATGCACAGGCACACGACCACGTCGCCGTCGCGGATCTTGGACAGGATCGCGTCGCCCTCTTTTTTCTTGATCTGTTCCTCGATCGCAAGGGAGGAGTTGCTCGGCTCCGGCAGATCCGGCAGCTCAATCGTCTCCCACTTGCCAAAGCGCGAGAGACGCTTTTCGTATTCCGCCGCAGCGTCACGCCAGTACTTCTCCTTGAGCTTGCCCATGCAGATGAGCGCCATGTTCATCGTATCACCCCAAAATACCCGCTGCCAGCAGCAGGACGCCTGCCGCAATCACCAGCGACATTTCCTTTTTGGTCAGCCCTTCCATCGGCCTTATCTGTTCGTGCGCACCATGCGCCTGCCACGCCCTGCGCAGGCAGTAAACAAACGCTGTGCACAGCCCCAGCCGCAGCACACAGCTGATCAGCGTCAGGTTTTCAAAAAACCATCCAATTCCCAATCTGCTGAGCATGATCAGCGTCAGATTGTAACATCCATGCACGAGTATCGGTGCAAAAAGAGAGGTCATACGCAGCCGCAGCGCCGCCAGCAGCAGGCCCATCGCAGCATACATCACACATACATATTCAGAACCGCCCTTGCCGCCCATGTGCACCGCAGCAAAGCACAGCGCGCTGATCAGCGCCGCGCGCCATTTGCCAAAGCGCTCCAGCGCACCCAGCAGATACCCGCGGAAAAACAGTTCCTCCAGCACCGGTACCAGCAGCGCGCTCTTGAGCGCCGTCAGCAGGAAAACGCCCGGCGCAGATACGGCAAGGCCAAACGGCTGCGCAGCAGACCACTGCGGATGCATGATTTTATCCAGCAGCTCAGCGCCGAGCGTCATCGGCGCAGCGAGCAGCACGCCCAAAAACGACAGCCACAGCACCTGAGCACGGCTGAGCACACCGCGCGGAAGCATCTTGGTCTGGTTCCCGTCCAGCACGCAAAGCCCTAGATACGCGCCGCCGCCAAAGACAAGCAGCGTGACCAGGATCTCAAGCAGCAGGCCCGGTACGTGCGACGGCCAGATGACCCCTGTGCCATTGAGCGTAATCATCGCTCTGTAAACGCTCATCGCAAAGCACACGCCGAGCGTCAAAAGAAGCGCGGAGCGAATCTGCACACGCCGCCGCGCTTTTGTGATATTCAGTTTCTTTTTCTGAATATTCATTTACTTATTAAACACGTAGTCCCTCTGAATAAAGTAGCTGAGCATGAACAGCACCAGATCGACCGGGATCTTGATGATCGCCGCAGAGAGCGGAATCACATTGGGGAGCAGCTGCACCAGCGCAGCGCCCAGCAGACCCTGCACTACGCACAGCGCGTAGTACTTGACCATGGAGCTCTTGCCGCCGCGGCCGCCGAATACGGTGTGCTTATTCAGGTTGTAATTCACCTGAGAGGACACCAGGCGCGCCAAGGCATAGCTGACCAGCGCGGAAAACCCGAACACGCCCAGGCACAGCCAATAGAGCGCATAGTCAATCACAAAGGACGCGATGGAAGAGAACAGGTACTTGAAGATGACCATGTAGATTTTGAGCGCATCGCGAACGGGATTGAAATGGCTGCCCGCGTTATCGTCGATGTAGATCGTCTCGATCGGCACCTCGAACACACCCAGACCCATGTCACGCAGCTTGAGCAGCACGTTCATCTCGTACTCGTAGCGTTCGCCGTCGATGCGCGCCATCGCCGGCAGAGAAGACACCGGCAGCGCGCGCAGACCGGTCTGCGTATCGCCGACCTTCACGCCGCTGGCCAGCGCATACACAAAGCGCGTGATGCGGTTGCCCCACAGGCTCTTGAAGGGCACGTTTCCGGTAAACGCACGGGAGCCGAGCACCAGCTTATCCGGATGCGCGTGCAGCGCGTCGATCAGGCGCAGGATGTCCTTGGGCGTATGCTGGCCGTCGGCGTCAGCGGTAACGATGCCGGCCATGTCCGGCCACTTGAGCATCGCAGCATTGATGCCGGTCTTGAGCGCCCGGCCCTTGCCCATGTTCACCGCATGCACGGCCACCTCGGCGCCCAGCTCGCGGCACGCCGCAAAGATATGCGCGAAAGCCTCCTGGCCGCCGTCGTCCACCAGCAGCACATCCAGGCCGTTATCCACAATCAACTCGCGCGTCAGCTCAATCAGTCGCTCGTCCGGCTTATAGGCAGGAATGAGCACCACTGCGCGCTTTTTATTCGTATCCGTCATATGTACACCTCTGTATCGGGTTGAGTTTGCTTCTGCTGCATGCCGGCAAATGCCGACAGACGTCCATAGTATACCGCCCGGCGCCCAAAAAGTCAATAACAGACAGCGTTTTCCGCCAGTCACCAACACACATCGCCCGCAAAGCGCCTTGCACATACTGTCCGATTGTGATACAATGAACAAACTGGAATCCGAATTTACGCGCGCTGCGGCGCGCTTCATCTTCAAAGGAGGCTCATCCTTATGGAACAGAACCAGACCCCCGTCAAAAAGCAGCGCATTCTCTCGGGCATTCAGCCCACCGGCACGCCCACCCTGGGCAACTACATTGGCGCCATGCGCAACTGGAAGCTGCTCGAAGACGAATACGAATGCCTGTACATGGTCGCCGACCTGCACACCATCACCGTGCGTCAGGAGCCGGCGAAGTTCCGCCAGAATGCGATGCAGATGCTCGGCCTTTTGCTGGCTTCCGGCCTGGACCCCAAGAAGAGCACGCTCTTTTTCCAGAGCCACGTGCATCAGCATGCCGAGCTCGCCTGGCTGCTCAACTGCTACACCTATATGGGTGAGATGAACCGCATGACGCAGTTCAAGGACAAGAGCGCCAAGCATGCCGACAACATCAACTGCGGCCTGTTCACCTACCCGGTGCTCATGGCCGGCGACATTCTGCTCTATCAGGCGAACCTTGTTCCGGTCGGCAAGGACCAGATGCAGCATCTGGAGATCTGCCGCGACATTGCCCAGCGCGTCAACGGCGTGTACGGCAACGTGTTCACCGTACCGGAGGGCTACTACTCCAAGGTCGGCGCGCGCGTGATGAGCCTGCAGGAGCCGACCCGCAAGATGAGCAAGTCCGAAGCCGAGGACAGCTTCATCTCCGTTCTGGATACGCCGGACGTCATCCGCCGCAAATACCGCCGTGCCGTTACCGACTCTGAGGCCTGCATCCGCTTTGACGTAGAGAATCAGCCGGGCGTCAGCAATCTGCTGTCCATCATCTGTGCGCTCACGGGCGAGGATATGGAAAAGCTGGTCGCCTCCTTCGAGGGCAAGGGCTACGGCGACCTCAAGAGCGCGGTTACCGACGTCACCATCGAAACGCTCGCTCCGATTCAGGCGGAATTTGCCCGCGTGATGAAGGACAAGAAGTACATGGAAGAGGTCTATCGCGAGGGCGCGCAGCGCGCCGGCTATCTGGCTGAGCGCACGCTGCAGAAGTTCATGAAGAAGATCGGCTACGTTGCCAAATAAACCCCGTTTCCCGCGCAGGGCTGCTCTGCGCGGGAAATTTTCTTATCCGCTCATATAACGCTTTACATCGCAACAGTTTGTGTTATAATGATTCCACTGGCACAAGATATGGAGGGATGACCCATGTGCATCGTGAATGTGACCGGCGGCGCGCTGCCGCAGGAAGAGATTAACGCCTACATCGCCCGCGGCGCCGAGCTTTACGGCCGCGAACCCGATTCCATCGACGTGCGCGTGGACGGCGATTATGTGGAGCTTGCCTATCATTATCAGAAGCAGCCCTTCCATCGCATCCGCCGCATCACCGGCTATCTGGTCGGCACGCTGGATCGTTTCAATAACGCCAAGCGCGCCGAGGAGCGCGACAGACTCAAGCATGGCATCGGCATGCAGTAACAAACGATAAACAGGCAGGAGAATGATTCTCCTGCCTGTTTTGTTGTGCATATGATTTAGTTCACTAAGCAGCTTGAAGCCGCCTTAATGAACTTTCTATACCCTATTCTTACTCAAAATTCCTCATCCTGTGCGCTCTTGATCGCCGCGAACTTCTCCTGCATCGTGGGATTATTCTTCGTCAGCCGCTTAATGGACAGATCCATGGCCTTGTTGTTGGCCAGTCGCAGATTGTTCACCGAGCTGAGCAGCGCGTCCTTCGTCTTCTGCAGATGCGTGATCGTCTTGTCGATCTCATCGATAGCCTCCTTGAATTTCCGGCTGGCCAGATCATAGTTCTTGTTGAACTTGATTTTGAAGTCGTTCAGCTCGCTTTCAAAGTTCGTGATATCGATATTCTGCCTGCGCACAAGCTCCAGTTCCGTCCGGTATTGCAGGCTGTCCATCGCGGCATTGCGCAGCAGTGTGATCATCGGAATGAAGAACTGCGGCCTGATTACATACATCTTCTCGTAACGGTGTGATACATCCACAATGCCGCCGTTGTATAGTTCGCTGTCGCTCTCCAGCAGCGAAACCAGTACCGCATACTCGCAGCCTTTCTCGCGCCTGTCCTTGTCCAGCTCCTTGAAGAAATCCTCGTTGCGGTGCTTGGTGGCCGTTGTATCCATCTCGTTCTTCATTTCAAACATGATCGAGATGAACTCAATGCCCTCCTCCGAACACTCGCGGTAGATAAAGTCGCCCTTGCTGCCGCTGCGCGCGTCGTTGTCCTTTTCAAATGTCGCATTGCGAAACGCCAGCGCGCGGATCCGGTTGAACTCTGTCATGCAGTGCATCTCCAGGCTCTCGCCGATCATCTTGGTCGACTGCCGGGCCTTGAAGTCGCGATAGTACGCAATCTGCTCGTCCTTCTGGCTGATCTCCAGCTTATGCTGCTCCTCTACGGATTTTGCACGCAGCGCAGCAGCCAGCTTTTCCTTGTCCATTTCATTTTTCAGCTGCATGATCTGCGCATCCTTGCCCTGCACGGCGCTCTGCACGGCGAGCCTTGCATCCGTTTCGCTCTGCCTCAGGCGGCTGCGCAGCTGCTCGATCTCCGCATCCTTGCGCGTAAGCGCCAGCTGGCTCTGCGCGCCCGCTTCGCGCAGCGCAGATTGCCGCTCCGCATCGCCGCTTTGCAGCTTCGCCTTCAGCGCCGCAATCTCGCCGTCCTTCTCGCTGCGCGCCTTTGCTACAGCCAGATCGACAGCCAGATTCTTTTCCGACGCAAACGCGCGCTCCCGCTGCTCAATTTCCTTTCGGAATTCTTCGTCGCGCACCTGCTTGACAATGGCGGCGTATCCGCTTTCATCTACCTGAAAAACCTCCCCGCACTTGGGGCATTTGATCTCCTGCATACTAACCTCCCGAATCACCCGTCTATGCTCTCTATTTTATCAGACATCGCCCGCAAACGCTATACGCCAAAGCGTTTTCCCTTGACACCTTCTGAGGGAAAACGTACAATGATAGCGTATGATGATTCTTCCGTTGTCAGGGTGATTTATGAATTTCAAGTCTTCTTCGCATTCCCGCATCACCTGCCGGCATGCTTTTTTTCTGGGCGCGCTGCTTGCGCTTGTCGCCCTCTCTCCGGCCATCCTGCCCTACGGCGGCCGGTTCGTGACCCGGGGCGACTATATCGAGCAGCAGCTGCCCTTCATTCTGGAAACCCGGCGCATCCTGCGCGCAGGTATTTCCGGCTACTCGTTTAATACCTTTCTCGGCGCGCCAAGCGTGGGCAGCTATGCGTTTTACACGCTGGGCAGCCCGTTCGTCTGGCCGCTGGCGCTGCTGCCCCAGTCGCTCGTTCCCTTCGGAATCAGCGTCATGGCCGTGCTCAAGCACGCCGTGGCAGCACTCACATCCTTCCTCTACTTTGACCGCATGGTGAGGGAGCGCCGGCTGGCGCTTCTGGGCAGCATGCTCTACGCATTTTCATCGTTCACCATCGTCAACACGCAGTTTTATCATTTCACAGAAGTGATCGCCTTCTTCCCGCTGATCCTGCTCGGGCTGGAAATCGCCATGAGCGACAATCCCCGCCCTGGCCTGCTCGCCATCTTCTGCGGAATCAACGCGCTGGTCAATTACTACTTTATGCTCTCCAGCGCGCTGCTGGCCGCGCTGTACTTCGCCTTCCGCTTCTTCAGCGAGGACTGGAAGGACGCACGCAGCCTGAAGCGCGTAGTTTATACGGTGTTTGAGTGCGGCGCAGGCTGTGCGCTCTCGGGCGTCATCCTCCTTCCCTCGCTCATGCATATGCTCACCATCACGCGCACGGGCGCAGGCGTCGGCCTGACGCAGACCTATTCTCCCACCGTGCTGCTGGAGCGCCTTCGCGTGCTGCTCATGCCCATCGAGAGCAACGTGCTTCATGCTTATTACGGCGACGCACCCAGTTGGAGCTCCACCGCCTGCTATCTGCCGCTCTTTGGCCTGACCGGTTCCGCCGTCTTTGCCTTCGTGCAGAAAAAGCAGCGCTGGCTCAGGGCCTTGCTCGCAGCGCTGCTCACCTGCTCCGCGATCCCCGTGCTGTGCGGCACATTTGCACTGTTCACCAACGTGGGCTACACCCGCTGGTGGTACGGCCTGGCGCTGCTGCTCGCGCTCGCTACGCTCTACGCGCTGCGCGAAGTCCGCGCCCGCCGCGTATGGCTTACCGTCTTTGCCGCCTGCAGCGCACTTGCACTCGCGCTCACTGTCCCCTTCCTGCTGCCGGACGGCGCGCTTTCCCTGCTGCCTGCGCGCATAGCCGAAATCATCGCCAACCGCCGCACCGGCGCTTATGCGCCGGACAGCCTGCGTACGCTTTCCATCCTGCTTTCCCTGCTGGGGGCGGCGGGTATGCTGCTGCTCATACTCAAGCAGCTGCGCTTTGCAGCCATGCTGGCACTTGTATGCGCAGTGGCATGCGCACAATATGCCGGTTATATCGCCGTCGGTGATCGCGAAATCCTTTCCGGCGGAACCGAGGCCGGAAACGGCGTGTACACGCTCGATCAGATCGCCGAGCCTGTGCTCTCCGCGCTCGAAATGGATGAGGCGGATGCATACAAGCGCATCGACTACGGATACCGTCTGCGCAACTACGGCCTGCTGCGCGGCCATTCGTCGCTGACGTGCTTCTCCTCACTGCGCACATCAACCGTAGGCAAATTCGTTTCCATGACTGGCTTTGGCTACGATGAATCGACCACCGTCTCCCCACCGGACAGCCAGGGCGCCATCCGCGCGCTGCTCTCCGTCGCAGAATATCATCAGTTTGACGAAAGCGAAACCATCCCCGAAGGATTCGTTTTCGACCGCGAGGAAAACGGCTTTAAGGTATACGCCAATCCCCATGCCGTGCCGATGGGATTTTTGCAGACCACCGTCACCGGCACGCATCATCAGCGCATGGACAGTGAAACGCTCGGCGCCGTGCTGCTGGCGGGCGCTGCGCTGGACGATGCATATCTCGAGCGCTTTGCAGATCGGATGACTATACTGGACGTATACAATATCCCCGACTGGAAGGACAGCGCAGCACGGCTTCAGGAAAACGCCTGCGACCGGTTTGAAGTGAAAAACGACGGCTTCATCGCCCACATCGACGCAGACGAAGCAGGTCTCCTCGTCTTCACCATCCCGCACGACAAGGGCTTCTCTGCCACGGTTGACGGGCAAAAGGCCGAGATCATTCCCTGCGACGTATCGTTTATGGGCGTGTGGATCGAACCAGGCGAGCACGAAATCGTATTCACCTATCGCACGCGGATGCTGCTTCCCGGCGTCGCCATGAGCGCGCTGGCCGCAGCCGCGCTGGGTACGTATGTATATCTGGCAAAGAAAAAGAAGCTTCCGTAAGGAAGCTTTTTCTTTATCCGCGTATGCTTCAGGGCAGCTGCGCAAACACATCTCCCAGCTTTTCGTGCAGCACAAGGTTGGCAATATCGTCGCGCCCGGTTTCGGTTTTATTGATGAGCACCAGCCGGTTGCCGGGATATTCATCCAGAAACGCCGCAGCGGGATACACCGTCAGGCTCGTGCCCGCGACGATCAGCAGATCGGCCCGGCGGATAGCGTCCAGCGCGCCGGAAATCGTGTATCCGTCCAGCGCCTCCTCGTAGAGCACTACGTCCGGCTTCACCCGCCCGCCGCAGGCCGGACACACCGGCACATGGGGCAACTGCATGAACGCAGCGAGATCATACACCTTTCCGCAACCCCGGCAGATATTGCGGTGCACGCTGCCATGCAGCTCGTACACGCTTTTGCTGCCCGCCAGCTGATGCAGGCCGTCGATATTCTGCGTGACCACAGCCAGAAGCTTTCCTTCCCGCTCCCACTGCGCCAGCTTCTCGTGCGCCAGATTGGGCCTTGCGTCGGGATAAATCATGCGCGTGCGATAAAACTCAAAAAACGTCGCCGGCTTCCTCTGGTAATACGTATGCGAGATGATCGTCTCCGGCGGCTCGCGGAACTTCTGATGATACAACCCATCCACGCCGCGAAAATCCGGAATGCCCGATTCTGTGCTCACGCCTGCGCCGCCGAAGAACACGATGCGGCTGGATTCATTCACCCAGGTTTTGAGCAGATTCAGCTTTTGCTCGTCCATACGTCTTCCTCCTCATACCAGCATCCTGCCCGAGCGGATCGGCGTGTCGATGCGCCCCTCGGCCAGCAGCCGCAGCGCCTCAAACAGGCTGTCCGGGCATTCGCCCTCGTCTTCCAGCGATTTGAGTCCCTTCTTCATGATCTCCTGCAGGTATATCGCATCGCGCTCCCGCAAGCGGCAGCGCTCGCCTGCGCTGCAGCCGGGGCAGAGCACGCCGCCATGCTCCGGGCTGAAGCTGCCGATGATCACCTCATCGCCGACGCGGGTCTGCAGAATCGGCGTGGAACATTTTGCGCACCTGCCCACCTGCGGCCTGAAGCCCAGCAGCGAGGATAATCCCATCAGGAACACCGCCGTCACGCGGCGTGGCGGCACATCGCCGTAGCACAGATGCGCCAGGCTGCGCAGCAGCAGCATAAACAGGCGCTCGTTCTCCTGTGCGGGCTGGATCGCCGCAGCGCACAGTTCGAGCATGTACATGCCATGCGAGAGCTTTTCATAGTCGCTGCGCAGCGCATAGTACGTGTCCGTCACCTGGCAGGAGACAACCGTCGCGCGTTCGCTCGTCTGGTAAAGCACATATTCCCCCGCGCAGAATAGTTCGCTCGCCGCCATCAGCGGACTCTTCTGCCTGCGGCAGCCCCGGCACAGAGCGTCGATGCGCCCCATCGTCGGGGAAAAGAGCGTGATCATGCGGTCGTTCTCGCGATAGTCTGCGCGTCGCACCACAATGGCGTTCGTCGTGATCTGTGGCATGTCACTCGTCCTTTGCGTTCTGATCTTCTGTATCTCTGCGCACGCGCGGGATGAAGCGCGCGGCAAAGCGGCCCTTTCCCTTCTCCTTTACATAGAAAAAACCAATGACGGAGAACACCACCGCACCGATGAAATTCACGATCAGGTCCTTCATCGTATCGTTGAGGCCCACATCCAGATAACCGCCCAGCCCAAGCGCCTGCTGCGTGCCGTCGCTGTGCACGATCATCATATCGGCGATATCCTTGATAACCACGACCTTGTTGCTGCGCGTAGGATCGAGTTCGACCGTCCGGATGGCATGCAGAACCGTATCCTTCTGCATGTCAAAGCCCAGGAATACATCGCCCATGTATTCGAAAAATTCCCACAAAACGCCCACCGTCATCGAGAAGCAGAATGCTACGATCGCCAGATACGCAGGCGAGAGCCTGAAGGAAAACCTTTCGCTCCGGTTGAGCATATCCACCAGCGCAAAGCCAACCGCCGCGCACAGGAATCCATTGAGCGTATGGAGCATCGTGTCCCAATTGGGTACGCGGATATAGAAGCTGTTGATTTCGCCGAGGATTTCCGCCGCGAAGATAAACAGCAGGATGATGATTTCAAGCGTCGTAGGCAGCTCAATCTGCAGCTTTCTGGTAAAGATGCTCGGCACGATCATCAGGCCCAACGTCAGGCCGCACAGGAACACGCTTTCAAAGCTTCCGCGCAGCGCTGCGCGCACCAGCGAAAAGATAACCAGACCGCGCAGCACCAGATACACCGCCAGCGTCGCTTTGTTGGTATAATACGGAATCCTTTCCGGCTTTCCTTTTTTCTTTCTCTTGCCCATCGGGGTTCACCAAGCCTTTCTGGCTTTATTATACCATGCTCCGCGCAGTGCACAAGCATTCCCGCCCACTGACCGCATCAAAAATTCTGTCCGCAGAAAAAGGCAGGCTTTCGCCCGCCTTGTGTCATATCCGCCGCTTATTCGGCGATCATCGCCTGAATCGTCTTTTCCAGCGTGTCTCTGGGAATCACGCCCGTGTGGCGGCCCTTGAGCTCGCCTTCGGCCGACACGAAGATGGTCGTAGGCATGGAGCGGATCGCATACTTGAGCGCCGCATCGCCGTCCGAATCGAAATAGACCGGGAAGGTCCAGCCGCCGTCTTCCACCATCTTCTTGCCGTTTTCCTTGGTGTCGTTGCCAAAGGCGCACAGGTTAACCATCATGAACGTCACCTGATCGCCGTACTGATGATAGAATTCGTCAAAGTACGGCATCTCCATCCTGCACGGGCCGCACCAGCTGGCAAAGAAATTGACCACAACCGGCTTGCCGCGCATCTCCTTGAGCGACACGGGATTGCCCGCATCGTCATACGCCGTAAAGTCCTGCGCCATGTTGCGCATCACAGGGCCCATCACCTCGGCCTTGGGCGCCTCCGTCTTCTCCGGCTCGGCTGTCGCTTCAATCACAGGCTCATCTTTCGCTTCCAGTGCGGTAATCGGTTCCGGCTCAGCCGTCGCTTCAATCACAGGCTCAGCCGTCTGCACAGGCGTTTCCTGCACGCTCGCAGTCTGCGTCTGGACCGCGCCGCTCTGCAGCATCAGCGAGAAGCGGCTGTACAGGCCGGTCATCATCATCAGGCCCACCGCCACCAGGAACACGCCGCACACGCGGTTAATCAGCTTATAATGGCGCTTGATCGCCGCAAACGCGCCCTTCACGCGGTCAATCAGCAGCGCACAGAGCACGAACGGAATACCCATGCCCAGCGAGTAGCTCGCCAGCAGCGCCGCTCCGGAGAGCATAGACCCCTTGCTGGCCGCCAGCATCATCGCCGAGCCCAGCAGCGGCCCCGTGCACGGCGTCCAGCCCACAGCGAACACCGCGCCCAGCAGTGCGCAGGAAAGATAACCCTTAGGCTGTACCTGCACATCCGGCTTCACCGTCTTATCCAGCAGGGTGATATGCAGGATACCCGCATAATGCAGGCCGAAGAGAATCATGATCATGCCGCAGATGAGGTTGACCTCACGCTGATAGCGAACCAGCAGCCCGCCCAGACTGCCCGCGAACACACCCAGCAGCACAAACAGCGCCGTAAAGCCCAGCACAAAACTCAGCGCGCGAGCCAGCGTGCGCCTGGCCTGCTTGCCCTCGCTCGAGCCGGCAAAATAGAGCACGTACACCGGAATCATCGGCAGCACGCACGGGGAAATGAATGTAATCAGGCCCTCAATCAGCGTCGTCAGGACCTCCAGCCACGTAATATTCAATCGCAGCCCTCCTTGATTGTTCCTGTATTCTTATATCACTATCAGCGTTTCCGCACAGTATCCTGCAGCGTTTGTCAAATTGCGCTTCTCAGCAAATCATTTCGGAATCGGTCACTCACGCCAGTGCCACGTCCAGCGCCATCATCAGCGCAAAGCCCAGGGCAAACCCGATCGTGCCGATGTTGGAATGGCTGCCTGCCGCAGATTCGGGGATCAGTTCCTCAACGACGACATAGATCATCGCGCCTGCGGCAAACGCCAGCGTCACCGGCAGGACGGGCGAGAGCCAGCGCGCGAGCAGCATCGTCACAATCGCGGCAATCGGCTCGACAATGCCCGAGAGCGAGCCCATGGCAAACGCCCTGTGCTTGCCCATGCCCCGGCTGCGCAGCGGCAGGGAAATGATCGCGCCCTCCGGGAAATTCTGGATCGCGATGCCCAGCGACAGCGTCAGCGCGCCGGCCAGCGTTGTGACCGCATTGCCCGCGCCGATGCCCGCCAGCATCACGCCGACTGCCATGCCTTCTGGAATGTTATGCAGCGTCACGGCGAGCATCATCATCGTGGACTTGCCCAGCTGGCAGCGCATGCCCTCCGGCTCGTCGCAGTCCATATGCAGATGCGGCACAAACTTATCCAGCAGCAGCAGAAACGCCATGCCCAGCAGGAAACCACCCGCCGCCGGCGCAAACGCCAGCTTACCCAGGTGCGCGCTGTTGTCCATTGCCGGAATGAGCAGCGACCATACGCTCGCCGCCACCATCACGCCGGAGGCAAAGCCCAGAAGCGCCTTGTTCACGCGCTCGCTCAGCTCGCCCTTCATCACATATACACATGCGCCGCCCAGCGTCGTGCCAAGAAACGGGAGCATAACGCCCACAAACGTCCAGATATTCATCACCAATCTCCTTTCTCCCGGCAGTCCTCCGCCGAAAGTGAGAATCATTCTCATTTCTTGCTTTGATTATACTGAATCCAGCGCTTCGTGTCAATCGCTTCCTGAAATATATTTGCACACATTTTTTGAAAAAAGGACTTGCAAATTCTATTCTTCCGTGGTATACTAAACACCGTTCTGAAACAAGTTCATATCTCGGGGCATTAGCACAGTTGGTAGCGCGCTACATTCGCATTGTAGAGGTCACCGGTTCGAATCCGGTATGCTCCACC
>JAFQIF010000052.1 GCA_017397695.1 Clostridia bacterium | reverse complement strand
CGAAATCCTGCATGACCGCAAGGCCGATCTCCTGGTGGGTGATCTGACGGCCGCGGAAGCGGATCGAAACCTTGACCTTATCTCCACCCTGCAGGAACTTGATGGCCGCCTTCGCCTTGGTCTGGATGTCATTTTCCTCGATCGTGGCGGAGAGCTGCACTTCCTTGATGGAGACGACCTTCTGATTCTTGCGGATCTCGCGTTCCTTCTTGGACTGCTCGTAACGGTACTTGTCATAGTCCATCAGCTTGCAGACGGGCGGCTTGGCGCCAGGCACAATCTTCACCAGATCAAGGCCTGCCTCCTCGGCCAGTTCCATTGCTTTGCGAATCGGCAGAACGCCGAGCTGTTCACCGTTCTGATCGATCACGCGCACTTCGCGGTCGCGGATTTCCTCGTTCATCATCAGATCTACTGCCATATAGTTTGCGATACACCTCCAAATAGTCTTCGTGCTTTTGAGCACAAAAAAGAGCGGGCAAGCATACCCGCTCCTTAAACACACTAAAAGGATGCCAAGTGCCACGGTAGCTCAATTGCTCCGGGCGAGAAGCGGGCGGCTTCTACTTCGTACTGGATCAGTATACAGCGAAGCCGCCCGAATGTCAAGCATTTTATTAGAAATACTTTCTTTTTTGTAGCCGCTACTGAAAGAATCTCAGCGCGCCTTGGTACGGATCTCTTCCTCCAGCTTATCAACGACAGCTTCCAGCGTCATCGTACCCAGATCACCTTCCTTGCGGTTGCGCACGGCGACCAGCTTATCCTCCGCTTCCTTGCCGCCGATGACCAGCATGTACGGCACCTTCTCCTGCTGCGCCTGGCGAATCTTGAAGCCGATCTTCTCGTTGCGCAGATCCAGTTCCACACGCATGCCGCGGCTGAAGAGCTCTCGCTCCACCTCGCGGGCCCACTCGTCGCCCTTTTCGGTGACGGTGAGGATCTTCACCTGCGTCGGAGCGAGCCAGGTCGGGAACGCGCCGGCATACTTTTCAATCAACAGCGCCAGCGTACGCTCGTAGCAGCCCAGGGAGGTGCGGTGAATGATATAGGGCATCTTCTTCTGGCCGTCGGCGTCGACATATTCCATGCCGAACTTCTTGGCCAGCAGCATGTCGATCTGGATGGTAATCAGCGTATCTTCCTTGCCGAAGACATTCTTGATCTGGATATCGAGCTTCGGGCCGTAGAAAGCAGCCTCGTCGATACCCACGGTATACGGCACATCGAGCTTCTTGAGGATCTTCTCCATCAGCGTCTGCGCCTCATCCCACTGCTCGGCCGTACCCTCATACTTGGCGGTGTTGCTCGGATCCCACTGGCTGAAGCGATAAGAAACATCCTCCGCCAGGCCAACGGTGTCCAGCATGTACTTCGCCAGGCTCAGACAGCCGGCAAACTCCTCCTCCAGCTGATCCGGACGCAGCACAAGATGGCCCTCGGAAATGGTAAACTGGCGGACACGGATCAGGCCGTGCATCTCGCCGGAATCCTCATTGCGGAAGAGCGTGCTCGTCTCACCCAAGCGCATCGGCAGATCCCGATAGGAACGCATGCGATTGAGATACACCTGATACTGGAACGGGCAGGTCATCGGACGCAGGGCGAAGCACTCCTTCTCCTCGTCATGCGGATCGCCCAGGATGAACATGCCGTCCAGATAGTGATCCCAGTGGCCGGAGATACGGTACAGATCGCGCTTGGCCATCAGCGGGGTCTTGGTGAGCAGATAGCCGCGCTTCTGCTCCTCATCCTCCACCCAGCGCTGCAGCAGCTGAATGACGCGCGCACCCTTGGGCAGCAGGATCGGCAGGCCCTGACCGATGCTGTCGACGGTGGTAAAGTACTCCAGCTCGCGGCCGAGCTTGTTGTGATCGCGCTTTCGGGCTTCCTCGAGCGCGGTCATATGCGCAGCAAGCTCGTCCTTGGTGGCAAAGGCCGTACCGTTGATACGGGTAAGCATCTTATTGTTGCGATCGTTCTTCCAGTAGGCGCCGGAAACCTGGGTCAGTTTGAACGCCTTGAGCGCCTTGGTGTAGCACAGGTGCGGGCCTACGCACATATCGATGTAGTCGCCCTGCTGATAGAAGCTGATCACCGCATCCTCGGCCAGGTCGCCGATGTGTTCAACCTTGTAAATTTCGCCGCGCTCCTGCATCAGCGCGATCGCCTCCGCGCGCGGCAGGGTGAACGCCTTAATGGGCATATTGGCCTTGACGATCTTGTTCATCTCGGCCTCAATCTTCGCCAGATCAGTGTCCGCCAGCTTCACATCGCCCAGATCGACGTCGTAGTAGAAGCCGTTCTCGGTTGCAGGACCATAGGCAAAATGCGCCTGCGGATAGAGATTCTTGACCGCCTGCGCCAGAATATGCGCTGCGGTATGGCGCAGAACGTGCAGTTCTTCTTCCTGCGGGCACTCGGCCACGCTGCCATCGTTGTAGATGATCTTCATTGTGTTCCTCTCCTTGTCAAGACATTTTGCTGAGAGACGAAAAACGCCCGTCCCTCGCGTTTGTTCGAGGGACGAGCGGAAAATATCTGCCCGTGGTTCCACCCTGATTGGTGCTCTTTGCCGCTGTATCGCGCGCCTCGCGACCCGATCAGAAGGTGGTCTTCGCCGCCTCGCTCTGCCGATGCGCTTTCAGCCGATGACGCATCTCTCTTTTGACAAGCCTGAAGCGGTTACTCTTCTTCGTCATTTCAGATAAAAACAGTATATGCGCGAAAGGCGAAAAAGTCAAGAGATATTCTTCTTTTCCTGTTTGCTCAGTTGCGTCGTATACAGACCGTAATACGCGCCGCAGGCAGCGAGCAGCTGCTCATGCGTACCCTGCTCCACGATCCTGCCGTGATCGATGACCAGTATCGCATCGGCCTGACGGATGGTGGAAAGCCTGTGAGCAACGACAAAGGAGGTGGTGCCGTCCATAAGCGTCCTTGTCGCCTGCTGGATCATCTGCTCAGTCGCAGTATCCACGGAGCTGGTCGCCTCATCAAGCACGAAGATCCTCGGTTTTGCGATGATCGCGCGGGCAAAAGAGATGAGCTGCTTTTCTCCCGTAGAAAGATTGTCGCCGCACTCGCCCACGTCCGTCTCGTATCCCTTGGGCAGCTTGGCTGCAATCCGGTCGGCATTCACCGCACGCGCAGCAGCTTCCACCTCTTCATCCGTGGCATCCGGCCGTCCGTAGCGGATATTCTCGCGGATCGTACCGGAAAAGAGATGCGGCTCCTGAAGCACATAGCCGATGTGGCTGTGCAGCCAGAGCTGGCTGCGCTGCTGCACATCGACACCGTCGATAAGCACACGGCCGCCCGTCGGCTCATAAAAACGGCAGGCCAGGTTCACCAGTGTGGATTTGCCTGCGCCCGTCTCGCCGACGATGGCAATCGTATTGCCCGCCGGAACATGCATGGAGAAATGAGACAGCACTTCCTCGCCGCCATCCGGATAGGTAAAGGAGACGTCCTCGAAGGTCACTTCGCCCAGCATCGGCTCCCAACTTTCCTTCTTCGGATCAAAGCAGTCGCCGTACTTGGCCTCTACCTCTGCGCTGTCCGTTACTGTCGGCGTCTCATGAATGAGGCCGGACACACGCTCAACATTGGCCTGCAGAGAGATGAGCTGGGAGATACGCGCCGCCTGCCAGCGGAAGGACTGGAAAAGGCCCGTGGCATAGGTCATAAACGCGCTGAGCGTGCCAAGGGTCACCTCGCCCTGCTGCACCATATGGCCGCCGCGATAAAGCGTAACGCTGGCTGCCAGCGTGCCGCACAGCACAATCAGCGGCACATAAATCGCGCGCATGCGCGCATGCAGAATGCCTGCGCGCGCCGCCCGGGCGGTAATTTCCTCAAACTCGCCGCACAGCTGATCCTCCAGCGCAAGCGTCTTGCTCGTCTTCGCGCCCATGATGCCCTCGTTGTAACCGCCAGTGATTTTGGAATGCTCCGCACGCACCTGACGGTTGAGCACGATCAGCTTCTTCTGGAAATAGAAGGTGAGCAGCACGACGATCGGCGCGATCACCAGCAGCGTCACAGCGAGCTTGAGCGACAGACTCGCCATGACGCAGAAGACACCGATGATATACGCAAAGCCCCAAAGCGTATCGGAGACCGTCCACGCCATCATCTCGGCGATCTTGCTCGTATCGCTCATCACGCGGGATAAACTGTGGCCTGCACTCGTCGTGTTGTGGTAATCCAGGCTGAGCTTCTGCAGATTGACGAAACACGCATCGCGCAGATCACGGCAGGAATAGGCTTCGCACTGCATGCAGCCCTTAAAATACAGGATGATGAAAACCAGCTGAATGACGCCGATGATCGCATACTTGAAGATATAACCGCCAAAACCATCCAGCGTACCCGCCGCAATGTAGTCGTCCACCACACGGCTCTGCAGCAGCGGCAGATAGAAATCGATACCCGCCAGCAGCAGGTTGGAAATGATGGACAGCGCGCAGGCCGGCCATGCATTGCGCGTAACAGGCAGGAGCTTCAGCCAGGGCTTGAGCGAAAATGCCTTGCTCGCATATTCACGATGCTCACTCATCCGCTTCCGCCTCCCCTCGTGCGCTCTGCATCGCCGCAGTCCGCGCGTAGATGCCGCCCAGCGCAAGCAATTCCTCATGCGTACCGCGTTCGGCAATCTCTCCATCGCGCAGCACGATGATCTGATCCGCCTGCACGAGTGTGGAAACACGATGCGCGATCAGGATGAGCGTAGAGCCTCCTGCCGCAGCTCGCAGCCGCTCGCGGATCGCCGCGTCGGTCTTCGCATCCACAGCGGAGAGCGAATCATCAAACACCATGACCGGCGCGCCGGAGAGAAGCGTACGCGCAATCGCGGTGCGCTGCTTTTGTCCGCCCGAGAGCGTGACGCCGCGCTCGCCGACGACGGTATCGTAGCCTTCCTTGAATTCCTGAATGGACGCGTACAGGCAGGCGTCCTTCACAGCAGCGTCCACCTGTTCGTCCGCCGCCCCTTGCGCGGCGATCATCACGTTTTCCTTGAGCGTGCGCGAGAAGAGGAACGGCTCCTGCAGCACAACGCCTACGCCCCTGCGCAGTACGGCCTGATCCATATCCCGCAGATCCACGCCGCCGATGCTGATCGCGCCCGCCTGCGGATCGTAGAGTCTGGCCATCAACAGCGCAACGGTGCTCTTGCCGCTGCCCGTTTCGCCCAGAATACCCAGCGTTGAACCGCCTGGCACGGTGAAGCTCACGTCCCGCAGCACAGGCTTTTCATCGTAGGCAAAGCTCACATGATCAAAGCGGATATCGCCGCGCATGTCTGCCGTCTTCGGATTCTCGGGCGCATGCTCTTCTTCGGATTCGATGATATAGAGCAGACGGTCGATGGACACACCAACCTTGCTCATGTTCGTAATCACGCGGCCCAAACCACGCACAGGCCAGTTCATCTGCTTGGTGTAATTGATGAAAGCCAGGTACGTGCCCAGCGTAATCTCGCCGCTGACGCACATGTGCACACCCAGAATGATGACCAGAAAGAGCTGCACAAAGCTGACTGTATCGCCAAACGTCCAGAAGGACGTCATCATGCTGCCCATCTTCAGCCAAAGCGAGGTGTGCTTATCGTTGCGATCGCGAAACTTTTTCAGTTCGTCGCGCTCACGGCCAAAGGCGCGCACCACGCGCACGCCGGTCAGGTTCTCCTGCACAATCGAGGACAGCGCGCCCTCCGATTCGTCAAACGCGGTAAAGCTCTTGCCGATTTTGCCATGATAATAGATGGACGTACCGATGACCAGCGGCACAAACGCGCAGGCCAGCAGCGAAATCTTCACATTCATGGTGAACATCATCGTCATATACACCGCGATGAGGAAGATTGTGCTGACAAATTCGACCACCTGATCGGCGATAAACGCGCGTACCACCTCGACATCCGAGGTGCAGCGCTGAATGATGTCGCCCGTAGGATTCTTCGCATGCCAGGAAAACGGCAGGCGCTGAATATGGCTGTAGAGTGAATCGCGCAGCGACTTAACAAAGCGCTCGGAACCCTTGGGCAGGCTGGAATCGTGAATGAAGCCGACCGCGAACTCCAAAATGGCCACACCGGCCGCCAGCGTACAGGCCGCAGCGAGCATCTTTCCCGGCTCAAGGGCGGCCAACCATCCCGGCAGCCCCGCCGTTTCACCCAGAATCACGCCGTCCACCGTAAAGCGGATGACCTGTGTGAACACCGTGCGCAGCAGCGTCGCGGCAAACGACGCGCCTACACCGATCGCAAACGCCGACGCAGCCGGACGCAGATGGCGCACAAGCAGCTTTGCTTTTTTCTTCCAGCCATCTGAAAACTTGCTTAAAACTCTCTTCTTCATAGCTCTTATCGTATGCTGTTTCTTTTATTGGGTGACGCCCTGCGCGGACACTGCCGCATGAATCAGCGGCGGCAGCTCCGGTTTTTCCTTCGTAATCACAATCGCCTGCTGCATCTGCGCAACAGCGGCATTGGCCAGCTCGCGCTTATTGAGATACAGTGTCGCCAGACTGTCGCCCGCCTTGACATAATCGCCCAGGCGCACGTCCATCACCAGGCCCACAGCCGGATCGATGACGTCGGTCTTCTTCTGTCTGCCCGCGCCAAGGCTCTGGGCGCAGTAGCCAATGGCTGTCGTATCCATCCGGGCCACAAAACCATCCGACGGCGCAGGCACGCTGATCTTATACGCCGCATGCGGCAGATACGCCAAATCATCGCACACGCGGCCATCGCCGCCCTGCGCGGTGATCATCTCCTTCAGCTTGGCAAGGCCTGCACCGCTCTCCAGCGCTGCGATCATCCTCGTCTTGCCGTCCTCTACATCCTTGGCAATGCCGCTTGCCACCAGCATGCGGCTGCCCAGCTCCAGCGAAACCGTCAGCAGATCGCCCTTTGCCCTGCCGGAAAGGATGTCAATCGCTTCCTTAACCTCCAGGGCGTTGCCCACATGCGTACCCAGCGGCTGATCCATGCCCGTGACCAGCGCAAGGATAGGCTTGCCTGCCTGTGCGCCGATCTCGACCATAGCTTTCGCCAGCTCGATGGATTCCTCCACCGTCTGCATCAGCGCACCTGAGCCGGTCTTCACATCCAGCACGATCGCGCCAGCACCGCTGGCCAGCTTCTTGCTGACAATGCTCGAGGCGATCAGCGGAACGCTGCCCACCGTGCCCGTCACGTCGCGCAGCGCATAGAGCGCCTTATCCGCCGGACAGAGGTCCTGTGTCTGCCCGATAACCGCGCAGCCAATCCTCTGCACCTGCGCGATAAAATCCTCCTGAGAGACGTCGACGCTGCAGTCCGGAATACTCTCAAGCTTATCCAGCGTGCCGCCGGTATGGCCAAGGCCGCGGCCGGAGAGCTTGGCGACCTTCGCGCCGCACGCCGCCGCCAGCGGAACGAGCACGAGCGTCGTCGTATCGCCCACACCGCCGGTCGAATGCTTATCCACACATATGCCGCCCACTGTGGACAAATCGACCACGGAACCGGAGTGCATCAT
>JAFQIF010000051.1 GCA_017397695.1 Clostridia bacterium | reverse complement strand
CAAGGGATTTCATCCCTTGACCCTTCTTCGCTTCGCGGCGGCTTGAAGCTGCCTTAATGAACTTTCTATCCCGAATGCATACAAAAAGACCCTCTCCCGTCGGAGAAGGTCTTCAATAGATGGCTTACTTATCCAGCACGCTGGTGCAATGGCCGCAGCGGGTCGCGTCATCCGCAATCTCCATACGGCAGTACGGGCACAGACGCGGTTCCTTGGCCAGGGCCGGAGCCGGCTCCTCTTCCTTCTTCTTCATGCCGTTCATCAGCTTGATCACCAGGAACATGCAGAACGCGACAAGAATGAAATCAATGATGTACTGCACGAACGCACCGTAATTGATGGTGCCCACGCCGGCCTCAGTCGCAGCCTCAATAGAAGCATACTGGTTACCGTCCAGCGCATAGAACAGACCGCCAAAGTTGACGCCGCCGGTCAGCAGGCCCAGCAGCGGCATAAAGATGTCGTTGACCAGGGACGTGGTAATCTTGCCGAACGCGCCGCCGATAATGACACCGATGGCCATGTCCACGACGTTACCGCGCATCGCAAACGCCTTGAACTCTTCAAAGAACTTCTTCATGATGGTTTCCTCCCTTGTATATGGGTTCAGTAATTCTATTGTATATGTGATCAGCTTACGCTGTCAACAGCTTCTTCGTGTGTGGGCAAATCATTCTCGCCCTCCTTATTCCCTTCCAGCTTCGCTGCCAGCCTGGAAAAATCGATTTCCGGCAGTTCGGACAGCGACGCGATGCAGAAATGGCGCAGGAACGCATCCGTCGTACCATAGAGAATCGGCCGGCCGAGCGTCTCCTTGCGGCCAACCTCTTCGATGAGCCCCTTCGTCATCAGCGACTGCACGGAATAATCGCATTTCACGCCGCGCACCTGCTCAATCTCTGCTTTCGTCACCGGCTGGCGATAGGCGATCACAGCGAGCGTCTCCATCACCGCCTGGGAAAGCGACTGCTTCTGCACAGGCTGAAGCAGTTTTTCCACGAAGGGCGCGTAATCCGGACGCGTGGCCAGCTGCACATGCGCGCCAAAGCGCAGCAGACACAAGCCGCGGCGGTCGAAATCATATCCGCTCTCCAGCGCGTCCAGCGTCTCCTCCAGCTCACCCTCCGTCAGCTCTATCGCGCGGCAGATTTCCTTCTTTTCCACCGCATTGCCGGTCACAAAGAGGATGGCTTCCACAATGCCTACGCGCTCCTTGAGTTCAAGCTTCGGCTTGTCCATGGGCAGCTGCGTCTGTTCCGTCTTCTCCATGTTCATCTTCCTCTTCTCCGTCCCTTCTGCCGGGCAAAATCAGGATATCGTCAAAGGCCTGCTCCTGCTGCGCATGCAGCTTGCCCAGCTTGAGCAGCTCCAGCATGGCCATAAAATACGAGACGATTTCATCGCGCGTCACGTCGCCGGAGAGCATATCCGAAAAGAGCACGGGGCCCTTCTTCAGCCTGCTCGTCAGGTTGAACGTACACTGCTCGATGGTGAATTTATCGCGCGTGATTGCGCGGAACACGCGGCCCGGATCCGCCTCCTGCGTCTGCCGTGCGATGATGCGCTCCAGCGCGCGCACAAGCCCCTGCAGGGTAAGGCCTGTAAGCTCCACCGGCTGGGGCGGCAGCGGATACTCCTCCGGCAGCTTGGAGAAGACCTGCATGGCGACCTGCTCAAACGCTTTCATCCTGCCGGCGCTTTCCTTGTAGAGCTTATACTCCTCCAACCGCCTGATGAGCGCCTGCTCGGGCGATTCTTCGCCTTCCTCTTCCGGCTTGGGCGGGCGCGGCAGCAGCGCGCGGGATTTGATTTCCAGCAGCGTCGCCGCCATGGTCAGAAACTCACTGGCTACGTCCATGTCCAGCTCGTCAATCCCATCCAGCGAGGCGAGATACTGCTCGGTGATCTCGGAAACGAAAATGTCCTTGATATCCACTTTCGCGCGGGTAATCAGGTGCAGCAGAAGATCCAGCGGGCCTTCAAACTGCTTAAGCGATACAACGTAGGCCATCGTTTACCCCCAGATCATCTTGATGGGCATGAGCAGCAGATCCTGCGCAGGATAGACCACGGCAGAAATGATATCGCCCAGGATGCCCTGCGCCGCAAGGATCATCACGACGATCATGCCGATATTGAACGCACGCTCGGAAAGATGAATGCGTCCCTTGAACAGGATGTCGTTGAACACATGATAACCGTCCAGCGGCGGCAGCGGAATCAGGTTGAATACTGCAAGATTCAGGTTCACCAGCGCCGTATACGCAAACAGACGCACAAACGGCGCCAGCCAGGCCTTGTCGATCAGCTGCCCAAACGTCTGCATGCCGTAGCCGCCGATCATCGACCAGACAGCATTATAGCGATAGCTGATCACCGTGGAAAGGCCAACTTCTGAAAGCACCTGAGGATACCACATGAACGCGCTGCATACGGCGGTCAACGCCGTAAAGAGCACAAACAGCATGATGTTGATGCTGATACCTGCAAGCGATACAAACAGATCGCACTTACGCCTGTCGCCGCGGAATCGCCAGGGATTGACCGGCACCGGCTTCGCATAGCCAAAGCCTACAAAGAACATGAGCAGCGTGCCGAATGGATCCAGATGGCGCAGCGGATTGAGCGAGAGGCGGCCTGCACGCTTGGCTGTATCGTCGCCGCAGCGGTATGCCGCGTATGCATGCCCCCATTCATGACAGCAAAGGCCGATGAGCACGGCGAGCACGCGATAAATCGCCTGATCAAAGAACGCCAGCGGCTCGGCAAAGAGCGTGGACAGATAATCAAACATGGCATTCTTCTCCCTTCAGATGCGCAAAATCCATCATCGTATAACTGATTAATTGTAGCGCAGGCAGGGTTTTCTGTCAAGCATTTGGCAATGACCCGCAGCTAAGCATTGACGTCGGCTTCGCCCGATGATACAATCACAGCAGCAAACAGAAGGCGAGGACTTTGCATGAAATTGCTGCTGACCGCTTTTGATCCCTTCGGCGGTTCTTCCGTCAATCCGGCGCTGGAAGCCGTCAAGCTGGTTTCTGACCGCGTCGGCCCGGCTCAGATTATCAAACTGGAAGTACCCACGGTCTTCGGCCAATCCATCGCGGTCGTGTCTGCCGCCATTGAGGCAGAGCGCCCCGACGCCGTGCTGTGCATCGGCCAGGCAGGCGGGCGCATCGGTCTGACGCCCGAGCGCGTGGCCATTAACATCAGCGACGCCTCCATCCCAGACAACGCAGGCAATCAGCCTATAGACATTCCCGTATTTGAAAACGGCCCTGCCGCCTATTTTTCCACACTGCCCGTCAAGTCCATGGTGAAATCCATCCGCGACGCCGGCCTGCCCGCCGCCCTGTCCAACACGGCGGGTACCTTTGTGTGCAACCACCTGATGTACGGCGTGCTGCATACGCTGGCCGTATCGTATCCCGGTGTCCGGGGCGGCTTCATGCATGTGCCCTTCGCGCACAGCCAGGTGCTGGACCGAACCATGCCCTCCATGAGCTGTCCGGATATTGCCCGGGGAATTGAGGCAGCCATTGCTGCGATTGCTGAAAATGAAGAGGACATTCCCTCCCTTGAGGGCGCCACGCATTGAGGTCTTTTGCAGTTTTTCAATTCAAACAGCAGGCGCAGAGCATAATCGCTCCGCGCCTGTTTTTTGGTTATTCACATATCATCCCATCTGTGCCATATCCTTGTGCAGCCGTTTCAGAATCCGCTTTTCCAGCCGGGAGATATAACTCTGGCTGATGCCCATGATATCGGCAACCTCTTTCTGCGTCTTTTCCTGTATGCCGCCCAGGCCGAAGCGCAGACGCATGATCTCCTTTTCTCTCATGGACAGGCGGGAAAGCGCATTGGCGAGCATCTGTCGTTCGCCCGTCTCTTCAATGCTGCGATAGACCAGATCGCCCTCCGTACCCAGGATATCGGAAAGCAGCAGTTCATTGCCATCCCAATCCGTATTGAGCGGCTCATCGAGCGAGACTTCGAGCTTCTGCCGGCTGGTACGCCGCAGGAACATGAGAATCTCGTTTTCAATACAGCGCGAGGCATATGTCGCCAGCTTGATTTTCTTCGTCGGATCGAACGTATTCACCGCCTTGATCAGGCCGATCGTACCGATAGAGATCAGGTCTTCAATGCCCACGCCCGTATTCTCAAATTTTCGTGCGATATACACCACCAACCGCAGGTTATGCTCAATGAGCGTGCGGCGCACAGCGTCCGGCTCTTTTTTGATGTGTGCAAACAGCGCATTCTCTTCTTCCCGCGAAAGCGGCGCAGGCAGGCAGTCGCTTCCGCCGATATACCCGACAACGCCCTCTGAGCGCAGCAGCGCACGCACCTGCTTCACATCCTGCTCTTGCATTTCCCTTTTCCTTGCCAGTTCCATGTCGTATCCCCCTCTGCATTTCATTCTTGATCGTGACTGCAAATCAGCGTCGCGGGAACCAGCGCAGGCGCGCCATGCTCCAGCCCGTCCGCCAGTGCGATCACCGCGCGCACCGTTTGCCGTTTTCCATCTGCAACAAGCTCCATCTCCTGCGGCGCGAATACCTGCATCATTCTTCGTCCACCCGCAGTATCTGCAAAGATTGGCCGGAGCGCTGCATCCTGCGCCAGCAGCCTTCGTCCGTTTTCTTCGCTGAGCACCACCACCGGCAGCTGCGTCATGTAATCCCTGAGCGTATTGCCGCTGTCTATGATCGCATCAAACGCCGCTTCTTTCCCCCGATAGCGGCACAGGAGCCGCGCGCGGCGCACAGCCAGAGCGTCCCTTCTTTCCCGCAGAGCGTTTGCCGCCAGGATTGTCATGCAAACAGCGCCAAGCGCATATGCTATAAGAAGAGAACCCGCGGCTGCGCTGAGCGCCAGCACCGTACCGCCCAACAGCCCTGAGGCGCAAAACAGCAGCAGCGCATTTTTCAGCGGATGCCGAAGCGCCGTTCGCCCGCGCGCCGCCGCCATCATCCCCGCAGCCATCGGCAGCCACAGGCATACCGTCCATCCTTTGCTCAGCGCCAGCGCAAGAACCGCCTGCGCCATTGCCGCGCCCATCAGCGCCCCGCCAAGCAGGCGAAGCTTCTGGATTCTATCCCCCGCCAGGCGAACGGCTACGGCGAGCGACAGTGCGTTCATGATCGTATCCAGCAAAAAAAGCGCTGTGGCCAACCCCCTTTACAGTTGCCATTATAGCGCTTTGCATAGGTATTCCATTGTCGTTTTAAGGCGCGAAAAATGAGGAATAGTCGAGAGAAAACGACAAGAAGAGCTGCGTTGGGCTGCCGTCCAAACCCGCCCGAGGGACATCGTCCCGCAGACTTCCTTCTTTTCTCCGCAGCATATCTTTGAAAAAACGCAAAAAAGCTCCCCCTGAAGGGGGAGCCGGCAACGCAAAGCGTTGACTGAGCGCTTAAATATTCTTGGTGATCTGCTGGCCCTGCTTGGTATCTTTCAGGGTGTAACCCATGGACGTGATCAGGTCGCGCAGGCGGTCGCTCTCGGCCCAGTTCTTGTTGGCACGGGCCTCAGCGCGGGCGGCAAGCAGCTTTTCAACCTCGTCGTCCTTCTCATCGGTCTTGCGGCGCAGGATGCCCAGCACGCCAGTGAGCTCGTCCATCGCGTCCAGAACGGCCTTGGCGGCAGCCTTCGGGCTGTTCTCGTTCAGTGCTGCGTTCGCCTCGCGAACGAGCTCGAAGAGCTGACCAATAGCGTTAGCGGTATTCATGTCGTCATCCATGGCGGCGTCGAATCCCTCGCGTACGGCCTTCACCTTCTCCATCAGCGCAGTTTCCTTCTCGCCCATTTCGCCATCCTTGGCGTTCTCCAGCAGGAAGGAATAATGATCGCGCGCGGTGTAGAGACGATCCAGAGACGCCTTCGCCTGCTCGATCATATCGCGGGAGAAGTTGATTGGGCTGCGATAATGCGCGCTGAGCATGAACATGCGCACAGCCTCCAGGTCAAATTCCTTGGCGATATCGCGCACGGTGAAGAAATTGCCCAGGGACTTGCTCATCTTCTGGTTGTCCACATTGATGAAACCGTTGTGCATCCAGTAGCGAACGAACGGCTTGCCCGTCGCGCCCTCGCTCTGGGCAATCTCGTTTTCATGATGCGGGAAGACGAGATCCTTGCCGCCGCAGTGGATATCGATGGTCTCGCCCAGATACTTCATGCTCATCGCGGAGCACTCGATATGCCAGCCCGGACGGCCCATGCCCCACGGAGACTCCCACGCCGGCTCGCCCGGCTTCTGCGCCTTCCACAGGGCGAAGTCCATCGGATTGCGCTTGATGGTATCGACCTCAATGCGCGCGCCGGACTCCAGATCATCCATGCACTGGCCGCAGAGCTTGCCGTAGCCATGGAATCCCTTGGTGTTGTAATACACGTCGCCATTGTCCACAGCATAAGCCAGGCCCTTTTCCTCGAGCTTGCGGATGATATCGATGATCTCCGGAATATGCTCGGTGGCCTTCGGATTGACGGTTGCGCGCTCGATACCCAGCGCGTCGGCATCCTTGTAGTATTCGGCGATGAAGCGCTCGCCCAGTTCCTTGACGGTGATGCCTTCCTCATTGGCACGGCGGATCATCTTGTCGTCAATGTCGGTGAAATTCTGCACGAACTTGACCTCGTAGCCCTTGTGCTCCAGGTAGCGGCGCAGGGTATCGAATACGATGAACGGGCGCGCATTGCCGATGTGGAAATAGTTATAGACGGTCGGACCGCAGGCATAGATGCGAACCTTGCCCTCCTCGATCGGGACAAACTCTTCCTTGCGGCGGGTCTGGGTATTATAGATCAGCATGGCTCATTTCCTCCTTGATGTGGTTGGTTCCATGAAGCTTATGAATGTGTGCTTCCAGTTCAAAAACCCTGTTTTCCAGGGATTCGATGCGTTCTTTAACCGGGTCAGGCAGATGCACATGATCGAGGTCGACCTTGGGCGCTTCGCCTTTTCGCCGCACGATGCGGCCCGGATTGCCCACCACCGTACAGTTTGGCGGCACTTCCTTGAGCACAACCGCGCTCGCGCCGATCTTGCTGTTATCGCCCACGGTGAAGGGGCCCAGCACCTTGGCGCCCGCGCCGATGGTCACGTTGTTGCCGATGGTCGGATGGCGCTTGCCGGTATCCTTGCCCGTGCCGCCCAGGGTCACGCCCTGATAGACCGTCACGTTGTCGCCAATGATCGTCGTTTCGCCGATAACCACGCCGTTGCCATGGTCGATGAAAAAACCTTTGCCGATGGTTGCACCCGGATGAATCTCGATGCCCGTCACATGGCGCGCATGCTGGGAAATCCAGCGGGCAAACGTCATATGTCCCTTGAGATACTGCTTGTGCGCGATCCTGTGATACATCATCGCCTTCACATACGGATAGCACAGCAGCACTTCCCATTTGGATTTGGCCGCCGGGTCACGCTCCATCACGGACTGTACATCCGCGCGAAGATTATCAAACACCGCTTCCTCATTCCTTTCAGAGCATACTTTGAGGGATAAAGAAAAGCGCTCCGTCTCCATATCAGAGACGGCAGCGCCGCGGTTCCACTCTGTTTAAGCGCACAATTGCTGTACGCCCCCCTCAATCGCCATAACGCAGCGCCTGCGCCGCAGCCTACATGGATTTCCGTTCGGTGCGGGGCTCCCGGATGCACTTCCTCTTTCCGCTGTCCGCTGGCGCTTTCAGCCGGTGACGCCTGCTCTCTTGGGACGCTGGAAAGAATACTCTTCCGATCTTCGCCTGTAGTGTACATTATATGCGGTTATGCATCGGGATGTCAAGAATATTTTCTGATTACGAAAAATAAGCTGACCGTGTAAATTTCCCCTATACGCACTTGACGGCGTGTGCTATAATATACGAAGCATTTTGATTAGGAGGTTGAGTCCTATGGCTTCTAAGAAGACCCCGTCTGCGCGCGAGCTGCGCAAGAAGAAGATGGTGCGCACCATCGCCATCGTCGCCTGCGCCGCGCTGCTGATCACCGCGATTGCGCCGTACATCGCTTCCGCGCTGTACTGATTAAGCGAAATTCGCCGCTTTCCGCCTGGGAAGCGGCGTTTTTTCATTGCAAAAGGAGCATCACATGCGTATCGTTGATCGCTATTCTTTCCAGATTGGCACCAAGCTGACCTTTCAGCAAATGTTTGAGCGCTGTGAACAGTTCATGGCTGAAAATCAGCTCGGCAGTTCCGGGCTCTTCTGGCATATCAAAGGCAATGGCTCCGCCAAGTCTCTTTCTCTGTTTCCCGAGCTGTCTTCCGCTTTTTCAGTCCAATACACGCCCGCCGGCGATATATATGCCGTTTCCAGCTTTGGCGTCAATCCGCCGTTCTTCTCCTATCATGATCAGGCAATTCGCACCCTGATTGCCAAAGTTCCAAGAGGCTTGGGCGGCTGCGATTGGGTTTACGCCGGCTTTTGCAATATTGGCTTCTTTCCTGAACAGCAGCTTGCGCACAGCGAGCTTTATCAATCTCCTGTTTCTCCCGGCATTCCCTCTTTATCCAGCATTCAATTTCACTATGATGGTGTTTTCCCTTCTGAGCGTGGGATTGTTCTGACGATCGATGTAACCGGCTCCGATTTCTTGCACCCGCTGGATTCCTCAGCTTATGGTCAATCGTTACAGCATATTGTTGGGAAAGCATTCCATTTTCAGCGAAGCGTTCTCCTGAGCAAGGCCGAGCAGCAAAAGTACGACAGTCTAAGCAGTTCGCTTCAGGCACAGTGCGAGTCGATTCGGGCGCAATGCACCCATCCAAGCAATCCGCTCGTCCGGATGAGTACCGGATGGATAAACCGATATCATGCCCAGCGCGAATCGATGGTTCAGTACGCACGCCTTGGCGAGCCCATTCCTGATGAGCTGAGCAAAACACCTGTCTTTTCCCTGAGCAAAGCGCTTGTCAAGGAACTCAAGCCGCTCGGTTTTCAAAAGCTCGGTTATCAGGCTTCCGTATTCTCCTTTCGAAAAATCGATGCATATCATCATGCCGTTTCGCTGATCATCGACATTTCTCCCAGGCGCAAAACCATCTCTGCCGCGATAGATCTTTCAGGCTTGGGATTCTCTCATCGTTTTTCTCTGCCGGAGTATCAGCCGGTCGATCAAACCGATGCGGAAAACTGGTGTCAGGAACTCGCTGCATTTCTCGGCGGAGAATTTGATACATCTCTCGGTGCGCTTTCTGTGCAGTATCCGCCTTCTCCCGCATGGCTGTATACGGATCACGACACCCATTAACGCAGCAGCGGACAGCCAATGGCTGTCCGCTGTATTGCGTATTTATGTCTGGTCGCTTCCGGCGCCAAGGATCGCACCCGCGCTCTCCCTGAGGCGCTCAGCCAGACGGCGGATTTCCTCCGCCTGTTGAGCGGTGATCTCCTCCGGCTTGGTCTTGTGCACGGCCTTCTTGAGGTTGGCTGTGTCGTCCTTGATACGCTTCTTGGTTTCCTTATCAAGTTCCTTATGGTTATTCAGCGCCTGCTCGGCTTCGTAGACGAGGCGCTCACCTTCGTTGCGGGTATCCAACGCCTCCCTGCGCTCCTTATCCCACGCCTCGTACTTCTTCGCATCCTCCATCGCACGGCGGATCTCGTCCTCGCTCATGTTGGTGGTGGAGGAAATCGTAATCTCCTGCATATTGCCCGTACCCAGATCCCGTGCGGAGACCTTCACGATGCCATTGGCATCGATCTCGAAGGTGACCTCAATTTGGGGTACGCCGGCCATCGCGCGGCGGATACCTTTGAGTCTGAAGTTGCCCAGAAGCTTATTGTCACGCGCGAAATGACGCTCGCCCTGCAGCACCTTGATATCCACCGCCGTCTGGAAGGGCGCAGCGGTGGTAAAAATCTGGCTGTGGCGGGCAGGGATGGTCGTGTTGCGGTCGATGAGCTTAGTCGCCACGCCGCCCACGGTCTCAATGGACAGCGACAGGGGCGTCACGTCCATGAGAATAATGTCCTGCGCAGCGGAAAAAACGGCCATGGAATTGCCCGGCGTCTTTGCCGCAAGCTTTCCGCCCTGCAGCGCAGCGCCCAGCGCCACGCACTCGTCCGGGTTCATCGCCTTGCTGGGCGTCCTACCGGTCATTTTGCGCACCATCTCCTGCACGGCGGGCATGCGCGTGCTGCCGCCCACCAGCAGCACCTGAGAAAGCTCGCCCATAGACAGCGCCGCGTCGGTCATCACCTGATTGACCGGCCCCGCCGTACGCTCCACCAGATCGCGGGTCATCCCCTCGAACTGCGCGCGCGTGAGGGTGATATCCATATGGTGCGGACCGTTTCTGTCCTGCGTGAGGAAAGGCAGCATCACCTGTGCGCTCATCTGGCCGGAGAGCTCACGCTTGGCCTTTTCGGCCGCCTCGCGCACGCGCAGCATCGCCGCCTGATCGCGCGTGAGGTCGATCTTCTCCGTTCGCTTAAACTCGGAAACGAGATAATCCACAATGCGCTGATCGAAGTCATCGCCGCCCAGATGGTTGTCGCCGCTGGTAGCAAGCACTTCGATCACGCCGTCGCCGATTTCGATGAGCGAGACGTCGAACGTTCCGCCGCCCAGATCATACACCAGAATCTTCTGCGCATGACCGTGATCCAGCCCATAGGCAAAGGCTGCGGCCGTCGGCTCGTTGATGATGCGCAGCACGTT
>JAFQIF010000050.1 GCA_017397695.1 Clostridia bacterium | reverse complement strand
TGTGGACAACGACATTCGCCAGCTATATTGCCGCCCGCCGCAAGAAACTCATCGGCGTCGGCCTGATCCAGAATATGATGCCTGCCATTGTCAAGAAGATCATGCAGTGCGTCAGCTGGGCGACCTGTGCGCTGTTCTATGCGATTGTTATTTATTATAATGCCATTCAGATGCCGCGTCTGATGATGCAGGTGACGCCGATTCTCAAGTGGCCGATGGGCATGATCTACATCATCATGATGATCGGCTTTGTGATGCTGACCCTGTACGCCGTATATCTTGCCATCTATGTGCTGATCTTTGACGAAAGCAAGGTTGTCAAGAAGGAAAAGACGGCTGCTGAAATTGCGGAGGAGGTTGAGTAAATGGTCGGTTGGTTGTTTGGTACCTTCTTTGTTCTGCTGCTGATCGGCACGCCGATTGGCGCATGTCTTGGCCTTGCCGCTGTGGCGACCATCATCATGACCGGTATGCGTGTGAACATGGCCGTTGTTGCGCAGACGATGTTTGCCGGCATGACCTCTTATCAGTTGATGGCGATTCCGCTGTTCATCCTCTGCGGCAACCTGATGGGCGACGGCGGCCTGAGCAAGAAGCTGGTTGACTTCATCAACCTGTTCTTCCGCCGCTTCAAGGGCGGTCTGGCATATGTGACCATCGCGGCCAGCGCATTCTTTGCAGCGATCTCTGGTTCTTCTCCGGCAACCACCGCTGCCATCGGCGGCATCATGGCCCCGGAAATGCAGAAGAACGGCTATGACGAGGATTTCTCTCTCGCTACCGCCGCGGCTGCCGGCACGCTGGGCCAGATTATCCCGCCGTCCGTCGGCATGGTTTCCTACGCGGTTCTGGCGGAAGTCTCCGTCGGCACGCTCTTCCTTACAGGTTTTGGCCCCGGCATCCTGATGGCGGTTATCATGATGATCTATGCCAACATGTACGTGAAGAGGAACAAGAACATCAAGGTTGATACCCGCAAGGTTACCAAGCAGGAAGCGATTCGCACCTTCTTTGAGAGCGTATGGGCGCTGATTATGCCGATCATCATTCTGGGCGGCATCTATACCGGCATCTTTACGCCGACCGAGTCCGGTGCGATTGCCTGCGTGTACGGTCTTGTCTGCGGCAAGTGGATTTACAAGACCCTCAAGTGGAAGGACATTCCGAAGATTCTGGTCAACACCGCTGTCGGCGCGGGCACCATCATGCTCATTCTGGGCAGCGTCCAGACCTTCAGCTTCGTCCTTACCCGCGGCCATATTCCGCAGCTGCTGGCGGACGCGATGCTGAGCATCACGAACAATAAGTTCGTCATCCTTTTCATGTTCAACATCCTGCTGCTGATTGCAGGCATGTTCCTCAACGCCGTTTCCGCGATTGCGCTGTTCACGCCGATCCTGCTTCCGGTGCTTCAGAGCGTGGGCGTCAATCCGTATCTCGCGGGCATCATCATGATCGTGAACCTGGGCGTCGGCATGATTACGCCGCCTGTCGGCAACTGCCTTTATGTTGCATGCGGCATGAGCAAGCGACTGACGTTTGAGCAGGTTTCCAAGGCTTGCGTGCCGTATATCATCGCCCTGGCCATCGCCCTGATGCTGATCACCTATGTGGAGCCGATCGCAATGGGCCTGATCTGGCTGACCGGCGCGGCGTAATCGCATGACACTCTGCCATACAGCGCGAGCTTCTTTCTGATATACCGCCGCACGCAGACTTCTTCGGGCTATGAATCTCCTCCTGAAAGCGTGCGGCGGTATCTTTTTATTCAAACAGACTGATGAGAGGAATCGTGAATGCGAGCCTATGAAACAGTATAAGATTGCCGTCATTCCGGGCGACGGCATTGGCCCGGAAGTCATAGCTGAAGGCGTCAAAGTGCTTGACGCGATTGCACAGATTGATGGAAGCTTCTGTTTTGATTTTACCTATTTTCCGTGGGGATGCAATTACTATCTGAAAAACGGCCGCATGATGGCCGAGGACGGACTTGAGCAGCTGGAAAAATTTGATGCGATCTTCCTTGGCGCGGTCGGTATGCCAGGTGTGCCGGATCATATTTCCCTGTGGGATCTGCTTCTGGTCATCCGCAAACACTTTGACCAGTATGTCAATCTGCGTCCGGTGAAATTGCTGAAGGGCGCACCCTGTCCGCTCAAGGACGTTGCCCGCGAGGACATCAATATGACGTTCATCCGCGAGAACAGCGAGGGCGAATACGCGGGCAGCGGCAGCTGGCTCTTCAAGGGCAAGGAGAACGAAATTGTCATTCAGGACGGCGTGTTCTCACGCAAGGGCTGTGAGCGGATCATCCGCTATGCCTATGAGCTGGCGCGCAAGGAAGGAAAAACGCTGACCTCCATCAGCAAAGGCAATGCGCTTAACTACTCCATGGTCTTCTGGGATCAGATTTTCAAGGAGGTCGGCGAGGCGTATCCGGACGTGAAGACACAGAGCCTGCTGGTCGATGCAGCGAGCATGTTCATGGTCAAAGATCCCAAGCGATTTGAGATTGTTGTCACTTCCAATCTCTTCGGTGACATTCTGACGGATCTGGGCGCGGCTATTTCCGGCGGCATGGGCCTTGCGGCAGGCGCGAATCTGAACCCGGAACGCAGGTATCCTTCCATGTTTGAGCCGATTCACGGCTCTGCGCCGGACATCGCAGGCAAGGGCATCGCCAATCCGCTGGCCTCGATCTGGTCTGCCAGCCAGATTCTTGATTTCTTCGGCCATGAGGATTGGGGACAGTGCGTGATTGACGCCATTGAGCAGGTGCTTGTGGAGAAAAAGCATCTTACGCCTGACGTCGGCGGCACTGCTTCGACGAGCGAGGTGGGCGACGCCGTCGTGGCCTGCCTGAAAGAAAACTGACATCGGGAATGTCATGAACGAGAAGCACATTCAATATGTCCTGACGATTGTACAGGAGGGTTCGATCACTGCGGCGAGCAAAAAGCTGTATGTCACGCAGCCATCTCTTTCTCAGACGATCAAACTGATTGAGCGAGATCTGGGTGCGGAAATATTCAATCGCAGCACCGTACCGATCTCGCTGACAGCAGCAGGAGAAAAATACGTGAAGGCGGCACGACAGGTCGACAGCATCCGGCGCAATCTCTACGCGGAGATCAAAAAGAGCAATGCATCACCCCCCTGAAGCGCAAAATAAAAATAGAATCCGGAACAGCATGTGAAGATGCGCTGTTCCGGATTTTATTTTATTGAAACGACAAATGGATTGTGAAGAAAATTAGAAATCTTGCTTTATTGGACAAAAAATGAAGATGGTACGTGATGGAGTAATGACGTCAAAATTGCCCTCGGTGCTACTGGCAAGCAATGCCCCGTGATAGCCACGGCGCTGCTTGTTGGGAAATATCCCCAATCCCCTTTGTGAACGCACGGTGAACCCGTGCGGCTGCGCGCTTCTTCGAAGTGCTTGATGAATAAACGATCAGAGGAAATCGATGAGTGAAAATGGTTTTGACTATTTGAAATATAGTTGATTGACTGAATGATCTGATATTCATGGAGGCGCTTTTTTGATCATGGTACTCTGAAAGGGAAAACGTAACGGTTTACAAAAAACCACAGATGATCATATAATGTGTTTATGGATTATTGAAAATGAATGCGAATACGAAATGTCTTTAGGGGGATTGGCGAATGAGAAGAGATGTGAGTCTGCGCACACAGCTGATTACGTTGGTATGTCTTGTTACGCTGATTCCCTTTGTGATTGGCCAGTGGCTTAATTACAGGCAGACGGCAAGTATCATCCGTGATAATCTCAATCAACAGACGCAAAGCAATTTGCAGCAGATGGAGAAAACACTGGATGCGATGCTTGCTTCCTATGAAGATTTGCTTTATCAGCTTTAC
>JAFQIF010000049.1 GCA_017397695.1 Clostridia bacterium | reverse complement strand
GGCTCTTCCCTGAGCGCGATCGTCGGCGGCAAGGTTGTGGATACCTCCATGGGCCTCACCCCGCTTGAGGGCATCGTGATGGGCACCCGCTCCGGCGACGTGGATCCGGCCGTCCTCGAGTACATCATGGACAACACCGGCATGGACATCCACCAGATGCTCAACACCCTGAATAAGAAGTCCGGTTTCGCTGGCCTCTCCGTTTCCTCCGACATGCGCGACGTCAAGGCCGCTGCTGCCCAGGGCGACGAGCAGGCGAAGAACGCTGTGGACATCTGGACCTACCGCCTGCAGAAGTACATCGGTTCCTACATGGCCGCTGTGCAGGGCGCTGACGCCATCGTCTTCACCGCCGGCATCGGCGAGAACGATACCGAGGCTATCGCCAAGGTTATCGAAGGCTTTGCGTGGATGGGCATCAAGATCGACCCGGCCAAGAACGTGCGCGGCTGCTGCGGCATCATCAGCACCGACGACTCCACCGTCAAGGTTCTGCGCATCCCGACCAATGAGGAGCTGCCGATCGCCCGCGATACCCTGGAAATTGTTTCCAAGCTGTAATATTTGTGCTTGACAACTCAGGGAAAACTGCGTATAATATTGGACGGTCATTTCTAAGGTGAGGGTTGTATATGAAGCTGGATATTACCAAGGGCATTCAGCGCAAGGGCGTGGCCATCCACACCGAGCTTGAAGACGCCTGGGGCGAGGATCGCTGGAACGGCGATACGATTGCGTATGCCGGGCCGGTTACCTTTTCCGGTTCGTATATGCTCGCCGATGAAACTGCAATCGTGCGCGGCATCGTCTGCGCCGACATCACATCCAACTGCGCCCGCTGTGCGGGGCCTGCGAAAACTCATGTCGAGGCGGAGCTTGAAGAGGCTTACGTCCGCGATACGGGTGATGAGCGCATGGAAGCGCTGGATGAAGATACCTACACATATTCGGGCCATGTGCTTGAGCTGGACGACGCAGTACGCACCGCGCTGCTGCTCGAACTGCCTTCGCGCATCCTTTGCAAGGAGGACTGCAAGGGGCTGTGCAGCCAGTGCGGCGCTGACCTGAACATAAATGAGTGTTCGTGCCAGAAGGATCTGATCCGCAAGAATCCTTTTTCGGCATTAGCATCTTTGCTGAACGAGGATGAGGAGGTGTAAACAATGGCTTGTCCTAAGGGAAAGATCTCTAAGTCTCGCGGCCGTATGCGCCGTGCGAACTGGAAGCTGTCCGCGCCCGGCATCGTTAAGTGCCCGCGCTGCCAGGAGATGAAGCTCGCCCACCGTGTCTGCAAGCACTGCGGCTACTACGATGGCAAGCAGGTCATCAACATGGAAGCTGAAGCTGCTTCTGCGAACTAATCAGTTCAAACTCGCCCGGCTCTCTGGAGCCGGGCGTTTTATTTTTGCGCAGGCAGGTACAGCGGTTGCGCTTGGATGAAATCTGCGCTACAATGGGTATAAAGAAAACGAACGACGAGGAGGCTGTCTTATGCAGTATACTGTTGTGAAGGTGAGAACCCCGGACTTTAGCGCTGTGCCGTCTGTGACGCTTACCCATACCCCGTGGCTGACCCCGTGCGACATTGAGGCAAAGGCTCAGGCCTGCCATGACGGCGAGCGCATCTACGTGCGCATGACCGCGAGGGAAAGCGCCATCCGCGCCACGCTCACAGGCCCCTTGGAGCAGGTATGCAACGACAGCTGTCTGGAGTTCTTCTTTGCGCCGCTGGCGAATGATAAGCGCTACTTCAACTTCGAGTGGAACCCGCTCGGCGCGCTGTATCTGGGCTTTGGCGCGGAGCGCAGTACACGCGTGCGCCAGATCGTCAAGAACAAGGATGAACTGTTTGCGCCTAAGACGTTTGAAACTGAGGACGGCTGGGGCGTGGAGTTTACGATTCCCGCATCGTACATTCAGCTGTATATGCCGGAGTTTACGCTTGCCGGCGAGGCCGCATGCAACTTCTACAAGTGCGGCGACAAGACGGAGATTCCGCATTACCTCGCGTGGGCACCGCTCTCCAGTGAAAAGCCGGATTACCACAGGCGGCAGGATTTTGGGAAGATTGTATTTGAATAAAGGGGCTCAAAACCGCAGGTGCGACAGATGAAGCTGAAGCATAGTATAGATATAAAAACCGCGCTGGGAAAGGTGTTCTTTCTTGTATGCGCGGCAATGACGGCGTTTTATCTGACAGCAGGTTACGGCGCGTATTTGGATTCGGATATGTCTAGCGAATTGGTTCTTGCGGAGCACCTGGCTTCGCAGGGAATGCTTGTTTCGCCAGACTGGTATTATTCGACGGAAATACGGCTGCTGAACACTCAGCTGGTTTTTACGCCGCTGATGATGCTGTTTTCCGGAAACTGGCAGCTCGTGCGTACGCTGGGATGTATAATTCTGCAGCTCATTCTGGCGGCCTCCTGCATGTTTGCGGCGAGAGAAGCGGGAGCAAAACCGTGCTATTCCTATGTGTTTGCAGGATTGACGATCAGCGCGGTATCTCCGATGTATACGCAGAATGTGATTGTTGGAGCGTATTACATCCCTCATGCTGTTCTAGCCTTTCTGCTGATTGGAACGTATGAAAGATGGCTCCGCAAACGCAAAGACGTGCTGATTATCCTGATGCTGGCCTTGGCATTTGTGATGGGATTATCTTCTGTAAGGTATCTGGTTTCTGCTATTCTGCCGTTGGCCTGCGCGGTGATATGGCAGTTTGTGTTTACGGATCAAGAAGAACTGAGCCGCACGGAAAGCCAATGGAAAGCGCTCATCGCAGGGATATGTATTGCTGCGATGGGCGCGGCTGGATATCTGATTGGCAAGAAAGTGCTGCCGCTGCAATTCAACCTCGGTTCCGATTACTATGGATCAATGGGATATGCGAGCTTTTCGCAGCACGATTTGCCAAGGCATATTCAAACAGTTGCGTACGGCTTGCTCAATGCGATAGGATTTCAGGAATCCGTGCCATTATTCGGCGTGCAGGGAATCCTCAATGCTTTGGTGCTGCTGGAACTGTGTGCTGGCGGAATGCTGATCAGACGGGCGCTGAAACGTGAAAGTGAAGATTATGTGAATACAAGTATCTTTGCATTCCTGTTCGCCTTTGCGTTATCGGCAGGCGTCTTTGTTTTGCTGCGGAGCGTATACTTTGATCGGTACTGGCTTCCGGTGATCATGTTGGGCGCGCCGGTCATGGCACTATGCTTCAGTAAAGAAAGAAATCCTGTTTTCAGGCGGTTGTCATTGCTGCTGTTTGCAGGGGTGACATTGCTGACCAGCGCGTCGTGTATGTATTATTCCATGCGCAGTCCGCAGGTGGAAAGCGAAATGCGCGCGGAGGTTGTGGAGACTGCGCGTGAATATGGTCTTACGCGCGGGTATGCAACGTTTTGGAATGCCAATATCGTTACGGAACTGTCTGACGGTGAAATGGATGTTGTTTCGGTAAACCTGCGCAGAGACGGAAACGGGGACTGTACACTGGAAGAATACCGGTGGCTCGAAGCAGTTGATGATTTTGAGATGGATCATCCGGATGCGCCGGTGTTTCTGCTGATCGGTTCATGGGAAAAAGAAGGAACGGACAGGCTGCTGAGCAGACTGGAAGCACAGCATATTGAAATTGACGGATGGATAGATTTCTATATTGTGCCTTCTCAGGAACGCTTGTTCAACGAATTGAAAGCTGCTGAACCATAAGCGTTGAGCGTAAACTGGTGTATAGGCGCTGATCTGTATTTGAGGATCGGTGCAGAAAAGAGGCTGCCGGATTAACCGGACAGCCTCTTTCATATTATGGCTTTCTGTTTTGGCACCCCGCTGCGCAGCGTGAGCAGTCGCCGCCGCAGGTGGAGAGCAGCTTTTTTCTGCGGATCGTTCGTACAGCAAACACAGCGAGTACTGCAATAACGATCAGCAGGAGAATGGTCGGCAGGTTCAACTCACATACCTCCCAGCATAAGGCCGATCAGCCGGACGATCAGCGCCGCGGCATAGGCGATAGCGCACGTGCCCGCAACCATGACCAGCGCCCAGCGGCCGCCCAGTTCGCGACGGACGGAGGAGATGGCCGCGACACAGGGCGTG
>JAFQIF010000048.1 GCA_017397695.1 Clostridia bacterium | reverse complement strand
GATGGTCATGCCGGGCGACAACGTCGACATGGAGTGCACCCTGATCACCCCGATCGCTATGGAAGAGAAGCTGCGCTTCGCTATCCGCGAGGGTGGCCGCACTGTCGGCTCCGGCGTCGTTACCAAGATCTTCGAGTAATTCACATAGATTATTCACATAGATCGCGGCTTACGCGCTCATAGAAGCAAAAAGAAGCGAGTCCCAATAGGGACTCGCTTTTTTGCTTGATGAGGCGCACGTTTGGTTATGAAAAGAAAAAGCCGCCAATGGCTGCGTTGACAAACATGCGTGTCGGCGTTATTATGAACGCTGCAAGCCAAATCAAAGGGGGAACGGAAATGATCCGCTATGTTATCGCTGTATAAGCACTGACTATGCAGCAAAACTCCATATGCACTTTGTGTAGCCAGTGCTTTTCCTGAAAGAGAGAATACACTTTGGGGAGGCAGCTGTGCGCTATATCAAAGCAGAGGATATCCTGCCGGAGGAAGTTGTTAAGCTGATCCAGCAGTACGTGGACGGAGAAACCATCTATATCCCCCGAAAGGCGGAGAATCGTCTGGCCTGGGGCTGCAGAACGGGCTATAAAACTGAACTGCGCCAGAGAAACGAACGCATTCTTGAGGAGCATGCATCAGGCGCGACAGTTCACGTTTTGAGCGAAAGATACCATTTGTCTGAAAAGAGTATCCGCAGGATCCTGCAAAACCGATAACAAGCACGGGCCGGATGAGGAATCCGGCCCGTGTTTGTTTCATAGGCGACTGCGAGGTGGATTCTCAGAAGCATATGTGATATCCTGTATACAGCGAGATCCAAAGGGGGATGAGCATGATAACCATTGTAAAAAGCTACAAAGACAATCTGCAGCTGAGACGCAGCTTTAATCGCCTGGCAAGGGAGACCTTCGGGCTGGATTTTGAGCCGTGGTATCAGAAGGGATTCTGGACAGACGCCTACAATCCGTATTCCGTGCTGCTGGATGGGGAGATCGCGGCGAATGTATCCGTGAACAGGACGGACATGATCATCGGCGGGGAACGCCGCAGGCTCTATCAGCTGGGCACGGTGATGACCGGCAAGGCGTATCGCAGGCGCGGGTATATCCGCGCGATCATGGCGGAGATTGAAAAGGATATCGCCGATGCGGATGGCGTGTATCTTTTTGGCGGCGATGATGTGCTGGAATTCTATCCGAAGTTTGGTTTCGTACAGGGAATGGAGCATATTCATACGAAAAAGATCACACAGCATGGCGCGTGTACGATGGAGCGCGTCAGAATGGATGACCCTGCGGGATGGATCCGGCTGCGCGTAGCGATGGAAAAAAGCGAATTTGAAACGGCCTGCACGATGATAGACAATCCCGGCCTGATCTTTTTCTATGCGGCGCAGTCCATGCGGGACTGTGTATACCACGACAGGCGGCTGGACGCCTGGGCGATTGCGGAGATGGAAGACGGCGTGTTGACGCTAAACAACGTCTTTGCTCCTGCGGACGTGACGCTGGAGGAAGTGGTTGCCGCCTTCGGCGCAGAAGTCCGGCAGGTGAAGCTCGGCTTTTCGCCCAAGGATCCGGCGGGATTTGACTGTACGCCGTATCATGAGGAGGACTGCACGTTCTTTGTCAAGGGCGCGGCGTTCGCTGATTTTGCAGAGAAAAAGCTGAGAATTCCCAGCCTGTCGCATGCATGATATCATCCTGTGATTCTGCCGGATATCTGATAGAAGAAGACGGAAAGATCCGTCTTTTTTTTACGCGCTCTTGTCAAAGGAACGAAAATGACATACAATAATATATAATTCTCAGAGTATACCCGGCAGGCGTTCCGGGATACATATCACAAAACAGGAGCAGACGTTCCGGATATGGTGAGGCGCACTGCAAAGAGTATCTGCGGCGTTTCCAAGGGCATTGCCGCCATATAGGGAATGCGGAGGTATTGGAATGAAGAAGGTCATATTAGCGGCAGTATTGGTGCTGGTGCTGTTGGTCTGCGGCGGCTGCGCGCGTGAGGAAGCGGCCGATCAGGGGCCGAGTATTGTTGAGGCTGTGTCCGCAGGTTATGAGGGTGTGGATCAGACAGGAAACAACAAGATCCGCGTAGAGCTTGGCGAGGGAGCAACAGGCGTTTTTCAGGTGGATATGATCAGCGAAACCCATACGCTGGTCAGGCCGTATATCTTTGTGGAACTGGGAATCGGCTTTAATCAGCTGGAGCATTCTCAGCGGGATTTCAGCGGAATTTTCAATTATACGCTCAATGAGCTTCTGATGATGCAGCAGTCCCCGGAGCATAAAGCGCTTGCTGAACTGATGAATTCCGCGGTTCTGGGAGATGGCGTACAGAACCTGAGCGTTACATTCAAGGACCTGGGCTATGTGGCCGATCCGCAGCGCCAGTGTGAGATTCTGTTCACCGGCGTAGCGTACGAAAAAGACGGTCCGCTGATTCGCGATGAGGCATATGCATTCTGCCGGTTCGGCATGATGGATCAGAGCAAACAGCCCCTGATTATGAACGTGCTGATCACGGAACAGAACGCTGTGTTCGAAATTGCGCGAAGGGTACATCAGCGCGGCTTGGTTTCTGCCGAGATGGAGGCGTGGATGCAGCGCAAGCTGGGCCAGTAAATCGATCTATATAAAGCGCGCGCTGCGCGCTTTTTTTGATGTTGCCTTGCCAAAATGGATAAAATGGACTACAATGGAAGCATAAAATTCCGGCAGTATGCCTTTCGGCGTTTTGCCGATACTATAGATACTCATTGATAGAAACGAGGCTTATCATCATGAGCAGACTTTCCTATATGATGAAGCGCGCGATGAAGATGGATTACCGCGCGATGCTGAAAACTGCGAATATGCTGCACAAGAAGACCGGCAAGAGCCGCATCTGGCTCCTGCAGGACATGGTCAAGTGCGCTGCAAAGTACAACGCGGGCTATATCGATTACAAGATCGCCGAGATGTACCGTCTAAATGATGCGCAGCGCGCGACGCAGATCACCCGCGGCATCTCCAACAGCATTGTCGCAAGGATGAACGACAAAAAGTTCTGGCATTTCTTCGATAACAAAACAGAATTCAATGCGCTGTTTTCCGAGCAGGTGAACCGATCCTGGCTGGACCTGACCGCGGCGACGCCGGAGAAGTTTGCCGACTTCATCCGAAATCGCGGCGACATCATCTGCAAGCCGGTGGACGGCTCCAGCGGACAGGGTATCCTCAAGTGCACGCCGGAGGACTACAAGGATCCGGCGGCGCTGTATGAGCGCCTGAAGGCGGCGGGCATCGGCATCGTGGAGGACAAGGTGATTCAGCACGAGGCGATTGCTGCACTGTGCCCGACGAGCGTCAACACCATCCGTGTGGCGACGCTGCTGGGCGATAAAAAGGAAGGCATCGTCTATGCCTACATCCGCATCGGCAATGGCAAGGTGATGGACAACGTGGACTGCGGCGGCATGGCTGCGCCGGTTAATATTGAAACCGGCGTGATTTCCGGCGTGGGCGCGAACAAGGCCGGCGAAACCTATGAGATTCACCCGATGACGGGCAAGAAGATCCCGGGTACGCAGATCCCCTACTGGGAGGAAGCCAAGAAGATGTGCCTGGATGCGATGCACGCTGTGCCGCAGGTGCGCTTTGTCGCCTGGGATGTGGCGATTACGCCGAATGGTCCGGTGTTCATCGAGGGCAACTCCTTCCCCAGCCATGCGATTCCGCAGTTTGCAGCGCATTTCCCGGATGGTATCGGCATTCTGCCGCGCTTTGAGGAGTTCATCGATCTATGATGGAAGGACGCTGTACCCTTTGCCCCAGAAACTGCCGGGCTGAGCGCGGCCAGAGAGAAGGGCACGGCGTATGCGGCGTAGGCAGCATGCCCAAGATTGCGCGCGCGGCGCTGCACATGTGGGAAGAGCCCTGCATCAGCGGCACGCGCGGCAGCGGCGCGGTGTTCTTTTCCGGCTGCGGGCTCAAATGCATTTTCTGCCAGAATGAGGCGATCAGCCACGGCGGTGAGGGCGAATACGTCACGCCCAGGCGGCTCTCGGAGATCTTTCGCGAGCTGGAAGAAAGCCGCGCGCACAATATCAATCTGGTCACGGCGGCGCAGTTCGTGCCGGCAGTGATAGAGGCGCTTGAGCTGTACAGGCCGAACATCCCGATCGTCTACAATTCCAGCGGATACGAAAGCGTAGAGACGCTGCGGATGCTGGAAGGATACGTCGATATTTATCTGCCGGATTTCAAGTATATTGACGGCCAGATGGCGAAGCTGCTCTCCGGTGCGGCGGATTATCCTGAAGTCGCGATGGCTGCGATTCATGAGATGCTGCGCCAGACGGGGCCTGCTGTTTACGACGAAAATGGTATGATGCTGCGCGGAACGCAAATCCGCCATCTCGTGCTGCCCGGGCTGACGGGTGACAGCATGAAGATTTTAAGCGTCATTGCGGATGAATTCCCGGGAGCAGCGGTGAGCCTGATGGGACAGTACGTGCCCTTTGGCAGGGCGCTGGAAATGCCGGGCATGAACCGCAGGCTGAAGAAGAAAGAGTATGCGCGCGTTCTTGCGCATATGGAGATGATTGGCCTGCCGGGCTACCGGCAGGAGCTGGACTCCGCTAGCGAGGCGTTCGTGCCCGCGTTCGATGGCACAGGCGTATCTTAAAACCGGCGCGAGACTGGAGCCTGCCGCCGCCAGTGGCGGAAGCAGGCAGGCGGAACGTCGGGAGCTGCAAGGAGCGCTTGCGCGACTATGCAAGCGACCTCGAAGAAGGGGTCTGGGGACAGTGTCCCCAGATAGGTTTGGGCGATAGCCCAACATACCCCTAAATCGCGAAGCGAAAGAAACGGGAATCGGAGAGAAGCCGCAGGCGACAATTACGATTCTGATCTGGCATCGGTTTACAGGCGCTTCGCGCATGGGTTACGTTAGGGCTGCCGCCCTAAAACCCGCCTGAGGGACATTGTCCCTCAGACTCCTTATTTCGCTTCGCGCAGCTTAAAGAAACCATATATCATTACGAAGGAGATTTGCCGTATGTTTACCGCTTCTAAGGGCGTCTACGAAGGTCAGGGATACGAGATCGTCATCCTCAGCGGCGCAGGCCACGAGGTGCGCATCCTGCCCGTCAATGGCTTCAACCTCTATTACTGGACCTACGAAGGTAAGGAAATCTTTATGGAGCCGACCGATATCACCATCTTCGGCACCAAGTACGGCAATCCGATCCTCTTCCCGACGCCCAACCGCGTCAAGAACGCGACCTATACCTGGGCGGGCAAGACCCATACCATGAAAAAGCGCGGACAGGACGTGCTCATCCATGGCCTGGTCAAGGACGAGCCCTTCACCGTCACGGTGCTCTGTGCCGATGAAACCTCCGCCCGCTGCACGGCGCGCATCGATATCCGCAAGGCAGGCGATATCTTCGAGGGCTGGCCGTGGAACTGCTCGCTGGAAGTCACCTATATCCTCGACAAGGACGGCGTGCACATGGACGTGAAAGCTGTCAACGAGGACGAAACCGATATGCCCTTCGGCTTTGCGGTGCATCCGTATTTCTCCAAGCGCGGTGACGCAAACAACTGCTTCATCAAGGTGCCGGTCAGGCGCTATTATGAGGCGGATGAGAACATGATCCCCACCGGCAGGATTCTTCCAGCGGATGAGGGAAAGGTGATCCATGACGGCTTCCACAGCGTGGAAAGCCTGTATCTGGACACCGTATTCCGCGGCATGAACGCCGACAGCGAGGCGCAGATCCTGTATGATGACGTGATCGTGCACATCTATGGATCGGACTGCTTCCGCAATGCCGTCGTCTTTACCCCGCATAACCGCAATGGTTTCTGCATCGAGCCGCAGACCTGCGCAACCAATTTCATCAACATGCATGGTCAGGGCCTGATCGACGAGAGCGGACTGATGGTGCTGCCCGCGGGCAAAGCCTTCATCTGTCAGGTGCATATGACCGTGACCAAACGCTGACCGGCACAGCTAATCGGGCAATTTCCCATCCGGGAGAAGGATGGGTTGGCAATACAGAATAACATTGAGGAGGACTATCCCCATGATCAGAAAGACGAAGATCGTCTGCACCCTGGGTCCGGCGAGCGATACCGACGAAATGGTCGGCAAGCTTATGGACGCTGGCATGAACGTCTGCCGACTGAACATGTCTCATGGCTCCTACGAGGAGCAGGCTGAGCGCATCCAGCGCATCAAGCGCCTGCGCGCGGAAAAGAACATCCCGGTCGCGATCCTGCTGGATACCAAGGGCCCGGAGGTTCGCACCAAGACGCTGGCTGCAGGCAAGGTGACGCTGGAGGCCGGTCAGGAATTCGTGCTCACCAGCCGCGAGGTCGAGGGCAACGAGCATGAGGTATCCATCACGTATCCCAAGATGGTGGAACTGGTGAAGCCGGGCAACCGTATCCTCATTGACGACGGTCTGCTGGCGATGAACGTCGTGCGCATTGAGCATGGCACCGACGTCGTCTGCTGCGTGATCAACGGCGGCGTGCTCGGCGGCCGCAAGGGCATTTCTGTGCCGGATGTGGACCTGCAGATGCCCAATATCGGCGAGAAAGACCGCGCGGATATCCTCTTTGGCATTGAGCAGGGCATTGATCTGATTGCTGCGTCCTTCGTTTGCCGCGCCAGCGACGTGCTCACCATCCGCAAGCTGTGCGACGACAACAATGGCAGCCATGTCAAGATCTATTCCAAGATCGAGAACCGCATGGGCGTGGACAACTTCGACGATATCCTCAAGGTGTCCGACGGCATCATGGTCGCCCGCGGCGATCTGGGCGTCGAGGTCGATATGGAAGAGGTTCCGGTGCTGCAGAAGATGTTCATCCACAAGTGCAACGTGGCGGGCAAGCCGGTTATCACCGCGACCCAGATGCTTGACTCCATGATCCGCAATCCGCGCCCGACCCGTGCGGAAGCCAGCGACGTCGCCAACGCCATCATCGATGGCACCGATGCGATCATGCTCTCCGGCGAGACTGCCGCGGGCAAGTATCCGCTGGAGGCCGTCAAGACCATGGTACGCATCGCGACTTATATCGAGGGTCAGCGCAACAAGGACTATAAGGCTGTTCAGCAGGAAGCCGTCCGCGACGCTACGGCGCATACCGTCGCCAATGCCGTTTCCTTCTCCTGCTGCCAGATGGCTGAGCATCTGAACGCTTCCGCCATCATCACCCCGAGCAACTCCGGCTCCACCGCGCGCATGGTCGCCCGCTTCCATCCGGATTGCCCGATCATTGCGCCGACCCCGAGCGAGCATGCATTCCATCAGCTGGGTCTTTCCCGCGGCGTGATCCCGGCGCGCATGCAGATGCAGGAGAATTCTGACGAAATGATCGAGACGGCGGTCGAGGTCGCCCACAAGGCTGGTCTGGTCAAGACCGGCGACGTCGTCATCGTTGTGGCGGGCGTTCCGGCGGGCGTATCCGGTACGACCAACCTCATTAAGGCGCACATCGTGGGCAACGTGCTGCTGCGCGGCATCGGCGTGGGCGAGGGCAAGGTCAGCGGCCATGTCTGCAATGTGACCACACTGGCGGACCTGGAGAGCGACTTTAAGGAAGGCGACATCATCGTCACCAAGATGACCACCCGCGAGATGCTGCCCTACATGCGCAAGGCGGCGGCCGTCATCGTGGAGAGCACGGACGAGAACTGCCACGCCAGCGTGACCTGCCAGGCGCTGGGCATCCCGCTGTTCATGGACCGCACGGGCCTGCCGGTGCATATGCTCAAGTCCGGCATGGTCATCACTGTCGACGCCGACGCGGGCTTCGTGCTCAACGGCATTGTGCATTGATCTGAAAAACCTATCATCACGCGGACGATTGAAGATCGTCCGCGTTTTTTGGACGATATGATCCGGAATTACAGGTTTTCATTCATTTCCTCTTGCGGCTGCGGCGTAAATCGGGTATGCTGAATATGGGTGTTTATTGCCTGAATTGGAGGAAGAGCAATGTTTTATTATTACGATCCGACGTATTTTCTTTTGATCCCGGGTTTGCTGCTGGCGCTGTATGCGCAGTTCAAGGTGACCTCCACGTTCAATCACTGGAAGCAGGTGCCCTCGCGCATCGGCATGACCGGCGCGCAGATTGCCCGTGCGATTCTGGACGGCAACGGCTGCCGTGATGTACGCATCGAGGCGGTTTCCGGCAGCCTGACGGATCACTACGATCCCGAAAACGGTGTGCTGCGCCTGTCCAGCGAGGTATATGGCTCGCGTTCTATCGCTGCGCTTGGCGTGGCGGCGCACGAGGCCGGTCATGCGATTCAGGATGCGCAGGATTACAAGCCCATGCGCATCCGCGCGAATCTGGTGCCTATCGCCAATATTGGCTCGAATATGGCGCTGCCGCTGTTTATGCTGGGCCTGCTTCTGAGCTGGGAGCCACTCACCAAGATCGGTATCTTCGCTTTTGCGTTCTCGGTGCTGTTCTATCTGGTAACGCTGCCGGTGGAATTTAACGCGAGCAATCGTGCGGTGACGGTACTTTCCGCAGGCTTCCTGCCTGCCGACGAGGTCAAGGGCGTGAAGGCGGTGCTCTCTGCGGCCGCGCTGACGTATGTGGCGGCTGCGCTGCAGGCGGTTCTGCAGCTGCTGCGTCTCGTGCTGCTGGCAAACAGCCGCAGAAGGGACGATTAACAAATTTACTGCGCAAAGGCAGGCGGAGCGTCTCCGCCCGATCTGTGAGACAAGAGGGAAACATGTCCTATTCATCGGATACCAAGGAAGAACTGTGCCGCCTGGAGCCGGACAGCGTATGCTGCCTGCTCTCGGAATTATCCGGCATCGTATCGGCTGCCGGATCGGTCATCTATCGCGGCGGCGGCAGGAAAAGGCTGTCCATCGAGACGGAAAATGCCGCTGTGGCGCGGCGGGCTTTTCGCCTGCTGCGTGATGTGTTTGATGTGCAGCCCCAGATCATCACGCTTCAGCGTGCGCGCCTTGGCGGCCGCAGCGCACATCGCATCGAGATCGACGGCGACGAGGCGTCGTTCGTGCTGGAGGGCTGCGGTATTGCCGTTGCCCAGCGGCGCGGCGTGCCGCGCGAGATTACGGTGCGCAAATGCTGCCGCATGGCGTTTCTGCGCGGCGTATTTCTGGCCAGCGGCTCGGTGACCGACCCGCTCAAGGAGTATCATCTGGAATATGTGCTCAGCGACGAAGCGTTCGCCGCGGCCCTGCAAAGGCTGATTGCCCGCTTCGATCTGGCGGCCAGTACCACAAAGCGCAGGCAGATGACGCTGGTGTATCTCAAGGGCCAGAGCGAGATCACGGACATGCTTTCCATCATCGGCGCGCAGAGCGCGCGCTTTGCCATGGAGGACGCTTTCATCCGCAAGGAACTGCGCAATAACGCCAACCGCGCAACCAACTGCGACAGCGCGAACATGGAACGCGCGGTGATTGCGGCGTCGCGCCAGACCCAGGCGATCGAGCGGCTTCTTGCCGCCATGGGCGAGAGCAGCCTGCCGCCGGCGCTGCTGCAGACGGCAAAGCTGAGGCTGGCCCATCCGGAGGTGTCGCTGGAGGAACTGGGCAGGCTGTGCGATCCGCCGGTGGGCAAGAGCGGCGTAAACCATAGACTCAGAAAACTGGAAAAGATGGCTCAGGAGCTGGATGCTTCTGCTGAAAGGGAAGGCGCACAAGAGAAGAAATAAGAAAACAGACACGAAAGGATGGGGACGGATGGAACTGACGGTGAAGGTGAAGCTGGGCAATGCGCCCACGATGCGCAAGGTTGCGCAGGCTGCGGCGGTGATGAGCACATTCAATGCGCAGGTGCTTTTGCGCCGGGAGGATATTACGGTCAATGCCAAGTCCCTGATGGGTCTGCTTTCGTTGGGCCTGCGCGACGGCATGGGCGTTACCATCATCGCCAACGGCGAGGATGAGGCGCAGGCGGTATGCGAAATGAGCCGCCTTTTGCAAGACCGAGATTGATGATGAACGTACAGCGCCCTGCACCGTGCATGTGCGGGGCGTGTTTTCAGTGATGAGGTGAAGGAGTATGGCGCGAAGGGATAAGCGGCGGCTCATTGGGCTGTGGCTTGCGTGCGCAGTGTTGATTGCGGCCGTATGGATGAGTGGCGTGCTGGACAGGCAAATGATCTGGAAGGACATGCCCTATCTGTATATGCGCTTTGATGAGGGGCTGACGCGCGAGGCAGACGGCGCGGGCTACGGCGTGATGAACGGAGGCCCGGGACTGAAGCTGCCTGCGGGCGAATACCGCCTGAAATGGCTGATTGAATCGGACGGCGGCAACCGCCTGCTGATCACCACGGAAAACGGAGCCAAGGCTTTGCCGGGCGAGATCGCGCTTTCGGCGGACGCGCCATACGGCGAGGCTGCGTTTACGCTGGAAACGGCGGCGCAGGGCGTGGAGATCCTGGTGTCGTTTGAGGACGGTACATGGATCAACGTGGCAGACATACGGCTGATCAGCCCGGTATATCGCGATCATGCGTTCACGTTCGCGCTGCTGGCGCTGGCCGTGTGCGTGCTGTATACGCTGTATCTTGCGGGCAAGCTGCCGCCGGCGCGCCGGGGACGGCTGATTCTCATTGCGCTGGCTGTGATGATCGCCAGCGGCCCTGCGTTTAAGGATACCATCGGCAACGGCCATGATACTACGTTTCACCTGGTGCGCCTGTGCAACCTGGCCGACGGCCTGGCGCACGGCGCGTTCCCTGTACGCCTTGGCGGGTTCTCCTACAATGGCTACGGCGCAATCACATCAGTATTCTATCCGGATATTTTCCTGTATCCGTCGGCACTGCTGATGAACCTGGGCGCGTCGCTGCAGTATGCGGTCAATCTGTTCTTTATCGCGGTGAATGCCGCCTCTGCATGGACGATGTACGCAGCAGCGAAGCGGATCTTCAAAGAGGAATGGGCGGCGGTGTGCGCGTCGATCCTCTATACGTTGTCCATTTACCGCATATCGGATATCTTTACGCGCTATGCCTTCGGCGAGATGACGGCGATGGTGTTCCTGCCGCTGTTTATGCTGGGGCTTTACGAGGTTGTGCTGGGCGATAAGAAGAACTGGATGGTGCTGGGCGTGAGCGCGGCATGCATCTATCTGTCGCATATGCTCTCCACACTCATCTGCGCGCTGACGGCTGCCGGTTTCTGCGCGCTGTTTATCGCGAAGATTGTGCGCGAGGGAAGGCTGGTTTCGATTGTCAAGGCGGCCTGTGCGGCAGGTCTTCTGTGTGCGTTCCAGCTTGTGCCGTTTATTCAGTACAGCCTGCAGGGTATTGGCGCGCAGGAGCTGGCAAAGGATCCGGCGTTTTACGCGATCTCACCGGCGCAGCTGTTTTTGCTGGGCGCGGGCGAGATGAGCGGAGACCCGACCGACAGGACGCTGGCGACCTTTGCCCTGGAGATCGGCCTGCCGCTGCTTGTGGGCGCGGCGCTGGCGCTGTATGCGGCGGCAACGGCGGAGAATAAGGAAGAGAGAAACGGCATTGCCGTACTGCTGACGGCGGCGGGCTGTGCTTTCGCATTTGCGGCGACAACGCTTTTCCCGTGGGGACATGTGCGCATGCTCACGCGCGGGCTTTCCGATTACCTGCAGTTCCCGTGGCGTTTTCTGATGATGACGGCAATCTGCTTTGCGCTGGCAGGCGGATGGGGCTGTGCAAGATTTGCACGCGGTCACGGCGAACAGATGGCGGCGGCCATTCTCTGTGTGGCGGCGATCTGCGCGCTGCCTACGCTGACCGATGAGACGCAGAATCCGAGCTATGTCCACTATGGCGAAACGGTGAGCCCGAATCTGGAATACACCGAGTACACGATTCCCGGCACGCAGACGGAGCCGACCATGGAGCGGAATCTGCTCACAAGCGGCGAGGTGACGGTCACGGCTTATGAAAAGCGCAGCACATGCATCACTGCACAGGTGGATGCGGGGACGGATGCACAGGTGTCGCTGCCGGTATTCGGCTACAGCGGCTATCGGGCGGAGCTGGACGGACAGGAGATTCCCTGGACGCTGGGCGAAAACAACCGGCTGACCGTGCAGCTGCCTGCCGGGGCGAGCGGAACGCTGAATGTTTGGTTCGCGGGCGATATGCTCTGGCGCGCGGCGGAAGGCGTATCGCTGGCAGCGCTTGCTGCGATTCTTTTCCTGGCAGAGAGGAAACGGCGAAAGGTGCAGTAATCCGGGTGAAATGACTGCAAATGTGAGCGGACGGCGTGATGAAGAGATTAAAAAGTGAATAATATTCATTACATCATGCAAAAATGCTCACTTTTTATTGTAAAACTGCTTGACATGAAATTGTGCGCATGATAAGATAGGTGCACATATTTTCAAGCGATGAAGAGGAAGTGCCCGCGGGGAAGCGCTAAGCGAGGGAGCGATGGTGGAAGGCTCCTGCGAAAAAGCGCGGGTTGGTCGCCTCGGAGCCCCGGGTTGAATGTCAGTAGGTCCGGCGCATGCCCAGCGTTACAGGGGCGAGGGCATTCTGCTTATGCGGAGGTGCCCGATGAGCGTGCGCAGGCACGGAATTTAGGTGGTACCGCGAAACAGCCTTTCGCCCTAAACGAGGGAGGAAGGCTGTTTTTTCCGGATAAGAGGAATAAACCGGCACAGGCAAGGCGGCCTGACAGCCAGATGAATAACCAGAGGAGCGGATGATTGGATGAAACTCAATGGAGCGGCAATCCTGATCGAATGTCTGATTGAGCAGGAAGTGGGTACGGTATTCGGGTTTCCGGGCGGTGCCGTGCTTCCGATTTATGACGAGCTGTACAAGCGCATGGACAGAATCAATCACGTTCTGACTGCGCACGAGCAGCATGCGGGCCATGCGGCCGACGGTTACGCACGCGCCAGCGGCAGGACCGGCGTATGCATCGCCACCAGCGGCCCCGGCGCAACGAACCTGGTAACGGCCATCGCCACTGCCTACATGGATTCTTCTCCGGTGGTCTTTGTCACCGGCAATGTGCCGCAGAGCCTGATGGGCACCGACTCCTTCCAGGAGGCGGATATCTCCGGCATGACGATGCCCATTACCAAGCACAACTATCTGGTGACCAGCGTGGAAAAGCTGGCAGACACCATTCGCGAGGCGTTCTACATCGCCTCCACCGGCCGTCCCGGCCCGGTGCTCATCGATATCCCCAAGGATGTACAGCTGGCGGAAACGGAGTATGTGCCGCTGAGCGGCGAGGCGCTCATTCCGCGCCTGAGCAAGAAGAAGCCGCTGTCCCAGCTGCGCCCCGAAGGTGAGGCGCTGGAGCAGTACAAGCTCAAGGCAGAGCCGAGGCTGGAAAAGGCTGCGCAGCTGATTGCCGAGGCGCACAGGCCGCTGATCTACTGCGGAGGCGGCGTAACGATCTCCGGCGCGCAGCGTGAGCTGCTGGCGCTGGCAGACCGCGTGGACGCGCCGATCGTATCTACGCTGATGGGCCTGGGCGCGGCGAGCGCGCAGAATGACCGCATGCTGGGCATGCTGGGCATGCACGGTACGCACGCGGCGAACATTGCCATGCAGCGCTGCGATCTGCTCATTGCCGTGGGCGTTCGCTTCTCTGACCGCGCGCTGGGCGACGCATCCAAGTTTGCGCCCAATGCGAAGGTGCTGCATATCGATATCGACCGCGCGGAGATCAACAAAAACGTATCCACCACGCTGCATATCACCGGCGATGCGAAGACGGTGCTCGAGCTGCTGCTTGCCCGTGTCGCGCAGAAGCAGCATGCGCAGTGGATGCAGCAGGCGCGCAGCATGGTCGAGGATTATTTGAGCGACGAGCGCTTTGAGCCGCGCACGATCCTCAAGGTTATGTCCCAGACCGCGCCGAACATGACGGTGGCCACCGACGTTGGCCAGCATCAGATGTGGACCGCGCAGCACTTCCCGTTCATCCATCCGCGCCAGCTGATTTCCAGCGGCGGTCTGGGCACGATGGGCTTTGGTCTGGGCGCTGCAATGGGCGCAGCCCAGAGCGATCCTGAGGGAAGACCTGTGGCGCTGGCTACGGGCGATGGTTCCTTCCGCATGAACCTGACGGAGCTGTCTACCATCGGCCACTATAACATTCCGGTTATCGTGGTTATTTTCAATAACGGCACGCTGGGCATGGTTCGCCAGTGGCAGACGCTGTTCTTCGGCCATCGCTACAGCCAGACGACGCTGGATCGCGGCCCGGACTTCATCAAGCTGGCCGACGCGTATGGCCTGGAGGGCACGCGCGTGAACAGTCTGGCTGATTTCAAGGCGGCCTTTGAGAAGGCCTACGCTGCCTGCAGGCCCTGCCTCATCGAGTGCATGCTCGACATTGACGAGATGGTTGCGCCGATGGTTGCGCCGGGCTCCCCGATCGACTCGTTCTGCCTGAACTGACGGAGGTGCGCGATGTATCTGAATCATGATTATGCTCAGCGCTACACGGTCGGCGTTCTGGTAGATAATGAGCCGGGCGTTCTTTCCCGCGTTTCCGGTCTGTTTTTCCGCAGGGGCTTCAATATTGATTCCCTTGCCGTCGGCACGACGCAGGATCCGGAGGTTTCCCGCATCACCATCGTCGTCAAGGGAGACGAGCAGAAGGTGGAGCAGCTGGTGCAGCAGCTCTACAAGCTCATCTGCGTGCAGAAGGTACAGGTGATGAAGCAGCGCAATTCCGTAGAGAGGCAGCTGCTGTTGGTGAAGGTGAAGGCGGACGTCAGTGCGCGCGAGGGGCTCATGCGTCTGGTGGATATCTTCAAGGCGAAGGTGCTGGACGTCAATAAGAATTCCATGGTCCTGCAGATCACCGGCGACAACGACAAGGTCGGCGCGCTGCTGAAGCTGCTGGAGGATTACGGCATTCTCGAGCTGGTGCGTACCGGCGTGGTTGCGCTGGAGCGCGGCGACGACGTGATGACCAGCGATATCTTTGACTGAGAACGCTGGGGACGTTAGGGCTGCCGCCCTAAGACCCGCTCGGGGACATTGTCCCCGAACCCCTTTTCCGCTTCGCGGCGGCTTTAAGATGTTTTCCTTGGAGCGGCAACAGCCGCTCCGGGTATAGCTTCTTTATACAGGCGCGAAACGAAGAAGGGTCATGGGGACCGGAGCCTGCCGCGCCCAGTGGACGAAACAGGCAGGCGGAGCGTCGGGAATCGCAAGGAGCGCTTGCGCGACTATGCGAGATCCCCGGATCAATGTCCCTGCCAGGGGTATGGGGATGGAATCCCCATACGTTCTTCCTCGTAAGTTTGCGAACCGGACAATACCGGTCACATAGATTGAAAAAAATGATGTGCGAGAGCACAGAATACTGGAGGAAACAAAAATGGCACAGATGTTTTATGCGCAGGACTGCAACCTGGAAATGCTCAGCGGCAAGAAGATCGCGATCGTTGGCTACGGCTCCCAGGGCCATGCGCACGCGCTGAACCTGAAGGACTCCGGCTGCGACGTGATCGTGGCGCTGTACGAGGGCTCCAAGAGCTGGGCGAAGGCGGAAGCCGCCGGCCTGACCGTCATGACCACTGCCGAGGCCGCTAAGGTCGCCGACATGATCATGATCCTCATCAATGATGAGAAGCAGGCCGATATGTACAACAAGGACATTAAGCCCTACCTGCGTCCGGGCATGATCCTGGCGTTTGCCCACGGCTTCAATATCCACTTTGGCTGCATCAAGCCGCCGGCAGATGTGGACGTCGTGATGATCGCGCCGAAGGGCCCGGGCCATACCGTGCGCAGCCAGTATCTGGAGGGCAAGGGTGTGCCGGATCTGATCGCCGTGTATCAGGACGCCTCCGGCAAGGCGCAGGACTATGCGCTGGCCTATGCCGCGGGCATCGGCGGCGCGCGCGCCGGCATTCTCAAGACCACCTTCCGCGAGGAGACCGAGACCGATCTCTTCGGCGAGCAGGCCGTTCTGTGTGGCGGCGTGTGCGCGCTGATGAAGGCTGGCTTCGAAACGCTCGTTGAGGCGGGCTATCAGCCGGAGAACGCGTACTTTGAGTGCATCCATGAGATGAAGCTGATCGTCGACCTGATCTTCGCCCATGGCTTCGCCGGCATGCGCTACTCCATCTCCAATACCGCTGAGTATGGCGATTACGAGATCGGCAACCGCATCATCACCGAGGAGACCAAGAAGGAAATGAAGAAGGTCCTCAAGGAGATCCAGGAGGGCACCTTCGCCCGCAACTGGCTGCTGGAAAACCAGGCGGGCTGCCCGCACTTCATGGCCAAGCGCCGCATCGAGGCCGGTTCTCAGCTGGAAGCGGTCGGCAAGGACCTGCGCAGCAAGATGAGCTGGGGCAACAAGGTGGAGGAACTGTAAGATGCGTATTTCTGATCGAGTCAAGACCGGCCCGGAGAAGGCGCCGCACCGCTCCCTGTGGAAGGCGCTGGGCCTGACGGATGAGGAACTCACCCGCCCGCTGATCGGCGTGGTCTGCGCACAGAGCGAGTGCGTGCCGGGTCATAATCATCTCAAGAATATCGCGCAGGCCGTCAAGGACGGCATCCGCCTGGCGGGCGCGGTTCCGGTTGAATTTCCGGCCATCGGCGTATGCGACGGCATCGCCATGGGACACATCGGCATGAAGTATTCCCTCGCCTCCCGCGAGCTGATCGCGGACAGCTGCGAGGCGATGGCGCAGGCGCACGGCATGGACGGTATGGTCTTCATCCCCAACTGCGATAAGATCGTTCCGGGCATGCTGATGGCTGCCCGCCGCCTGAACCTGCCGGCACTGGTCGTCTCCGGCGGCCCGATGCTGCCCGGCAAGATGCCCGGCGACAAGCGCGACTACGACCTGAACGCTGTGTTCGAGGCCGTCGGCGCGTACAAGGCCGGCAAGATCGATGACGATCGCCTGAACGCGGTCGAGTCCGGCTCCTGCCCGGGCTGCGGCAGCTGCTCCGGCATGTTCACCGCGAACTCCATGAACTGCATCACCGAGGTCATTGGCATGGCCCTGCCGGGCAACGGCACGATTTCCGCGGTCGACGCTGCGCGTATCCGCCTGGCGAAGATGTCCGGCATGCGCGTGGTGAAGATGGTCGAGGAAGGCCTGACCCCGAACAAGATCATGACCGAGGCGGCGTTCCGCAATGCGCTGTGCCTGGATATGGCGCTGGGCTGCTCCACCAACACCGTGCTGCACCTGCCGGCCATCGCGCACGAGTGCGAGATCGACTTTGACCTGAACTGGGTCAACGAGACGAGCGCGAAGGTGCCCAACCTCTGCCACCTGGCTCCGGCGGGCGAGCATCATGTGATCGACCTGCATCTGGCGGGCGGCGTGATGGGCGTGCTTTCCGAGCTCAAGGGCAAGGGCCTGCTGGATGAAGAGGCGCTGACCGTGTCCGGCATGACGCTGGGCCAGGAGATCGCGCTGGCGAAGAACTACAATACAGAGGTCATCCGTCCGTTCGACGATCCGTATTCCGCGACTGGCGGCCTGATGATCCTGCGCGGCAACCTCGCGCCGGACGGCGGCGTGGTCAAGCGCAGCGCTGTAGCGGCGGAGATGCTCGTGCACGAGGGTCCGGCCCGCGTGTACAACAGCGAGGAAGAGGCCATTGAAGCCATCTATGCGGGTGCGATCAATCCGGGCGATGTGGTGGTCATCCGCTACGAGGGCCCGAAGGGCGGTCCGGGCATGCGCGAGATGCTCAGCCCGACCTCTGCCATCTGCGGCATGGGCCTGGACAAGGAAGTGGCGCTCATTACTGACGGCCGCTTCTCCGGCGCGACCCGCGGCGCTGCGATCGGTCACGTGTCTCCGGAGGCTGCTTCCGGCGGCATGATCGGTCTGGTGGAAGAGGGCGACATTATTGCCATCGACATTCCGGCAGGCAAGCTGGAGCTGAAGGTGAGCGATGCGGTGCTCGCCGAGCGCAAGGCAAAGTGGGTTTGCCCGCCGCCGAACGTCACCAAGGGATATCTGGCGCGCTATGCGAAGCTGGTGTCCAGCGCGAACAAGGGCGCTATTGTCGAATAAGAGAATCAAAAAAGGCGACCGGAGAGATTCGGTCGTCTTTTTGCTTTAAAGGAAATTGCGTAAACTGTGTGCAGCGAGCACCGATTGGCTTGATATTGGCAAGCCTTACGAAGGTGGGAGAGGCCACGGGCCGCCGCTCCGCTGGGCCTAAGGGCGGTCTCGGAGGACACATTCCCCCGGCGCCACCCTTAGGAATCTTGCGCCAGCCCCTTTGAAGGCTCTGCGCGGAGCGATATGCTGTTGTTCTTTCGATGTTGGGTTAAGGATTGTTGCTGGGTTTTGAGGAAGCTCGCCTCTTGCGGATATTGCGCTCTTATTTTTATAAAGCGTGCTTGAAGCAAGCGCGAAGCGAAGAAGGGAGTTTGAGGGATGAAATCCCTCAAGCAGGGTTTGGGACGGCAGTCCCAACATACTCTTACATTTCCGTGAAGCGCACCTGCGTGGGTTGAGCTTTGCCGTCAATAAAGACATGGCGAACGACGGTGCTGATCTCGAAACAGGAACCGTCGGTGATGACGATATCGGCGTCCTTACCGGGTTCGAGAGAGCCGACGCGGTCGGCGATGCCGCCATGGTTGGCCGGATTGATGGTGATGGCCTGCAGGGCGTGGAAGGGATCCATACCGGCATGCACAGCAAAGCCTGCGCACAGCGGCAGATACTTGAGCGGGATGACCGGCGCATCGGTAATGATGGAGACGGTGCAGCCGGCCTTATCCAGGATGGCGGGGGTTTCCCAGGTCTTTTTGCGCAGCTCGAATTTGGTCGCATGGCCAAGGGACGGGCCGACAGCCATGGGCAGGTGCTCCTTGGCGAGCAGATCGGCGACAAGATGACCTTCGGTGCAGTGTTCCAGCGTCAGCTTGACGCCGAATTCCTTGGCAATGCGGATCGCAGTGAACATGTCGTTTGCCTGATGGGCGTGCGCCTTGAGCGGCATTTCGCCGCGAATAACCGGCAGCAGCGCGTTGAGCTTCATGTCAAACGCGGGCAGCTTGCTCTCGTCATCGCCGGCGGCCTTAATTCTGCGGTCATACTCGCGGGCCCTGAAGAGCATCTCGCGCAGGCGGGAGGCGGTGGTCATCCGGGAAGAATTGGCCTTGTCCTTGTAGCAGCGCTTCGGGTTCTCGCCGAAGGCGCACTTCATGGCGATTTCGGCCTTGATGACCATATCCTCCACACGGCGGCCACATGTCTTGATTGCGGTGAAGGTGCCGCCGAGCACATTGGAGGAGCCGGGGCCGGTGCATACTGTGGTTACGCCGGCGGCAGCGGCTTCGGCAAAGCAGTAGTCGCCGGGCTTGATGCCATCGATAGCGCGCAGGTGCGGAGTGACGGGATCACCGTATTCGTTGTAGTCCTGGCCTTCGTAGCCGATGCCGTAGCCGTCCAGACCGGTATGTCCATGCGCTTCGACAAAGCCGGGATAGACGTTCAGGCCGGAAGCGTCGACGGTTTCGCAGCCTTCCGGCGCAGGGAGATCCGGCGCGATGGCGGCGATTTTGCCATCTTCGCAGAGAATATCGGCGATATAGGGCATCTCGTGCACGGCGTCGTGCACAAGGCCGCCGCGGATAAGCAGATGAGCCATAAACATGTCCTCCTGTCAGGTGGTTTGCTGCTTCCATTATAGCCCGAATCCGCATGGCGCGCAAGACACGCCTTGCCCCCTTGCAAACGGCGAACGAATGGAGTACAATGCTTTCAAAAGGAGAGATGCGGATATGTGCACGCTGGTGATCCCGGATGGGACGATGCTCGATGAAATCCGCGCGTACCGCCAGGCATTTCTGGACAGCGGCGACTCCATGGACGGCACAGGCAGCCTGCGCCGGCGGGAGAATCCTGCGGACTGGATTGCGGACAACGGGCGGTGCTCAAAGAGGGAAACCACTCCGAAGAACCTGGTTCCCGCGACGCAGTATGTTTGCCTGCGCGGGGATGGAAAGATCGTCGGCATGATTCAGGTGCGCCATGAACTCAACAGATATCTGGAAAAGTATGCTGGGCATATCGGTTACAGTGTGCATCCCGGCGAGAGGCGCAGGGGTTATGCCTCATGGATGCTGGGCGCGGTGCTGCCGCGCTGCAGAGAGCTGGGTCTTGCGCGCGTGCTGGTCACCTGCGATGCGGATAACGAAGGCAGCAGGCGAACGATTATCAAAAATGGCGGTGTGTACGATGGCACAGTGCATGAGCCGGGTGAAGATACGGATATTGAGCGCTACTGGATCGCGCTAGAATAAAGGAGAGACAGCGATGATGTACACAGTAAAGAAGGTCAGCGAAGTGAACTGGGACGCCATCGAGGCGGTGGAGCTCGTCCATCAGCCGTGGCTTGCGCCGTGCGAGATCGGCGCGAAGGCACAGCTGTGTCACGACGGCGAGAATCTCTATGTGCGCATGACGGCAAAGGAGAAGAATATCCGCGCGACGCTGACCGGGCCGCTGGATCAGGTATGCAACGACAGCTGCCTGGAATTTTTCCTCGCACCGAAGGCGGATGATCACCGCTATTTCAATTTTGAATGGAACAAGCTGTGCAATGCTTATGTGGGCTTTGGCGGCGAGAGGAAGACGCGTGCGCGTCAGATTCTCAAAAGCCCGAAGGATATCTTTGCGCCTGTGAGCTTTGATACGGCGGATGGCTGGGGCATTGAGTACAGAATTCCCGCAAAGTTCATTCAGATGTACGTGCCCGGTTTTGCGCTCAAGGGCGAGGCTGCGTGCAATTTTTACAAGTGCGGCGACGAGACCGAAACCGTGCATTATCTGGCATGGGCGCCGCTGACCAGCGAGAAGCCGGATTATCACAGGCGTCAGGACTTCGGCACGCTGGTGTTTGAATAAAGCATGATGAATGGTGCGCAAGGGGACGTTGGGCTGCCGCCTAAACCTGCCTGAGGGATTTCTATCTCCTCGCTCGACGCTCGTCGGTCAGGGCTGTCATTCATGCCTGCCCCAGTTCGGCAAAGCCGAACCCTTGGACTCCCTTCATTGCTTCGCACAGGTATAAGATGTGTTTTCGTTTAGGAACATGTTAAGCAAAAAATGCTGACCGCTTGAAACGGCCAGCATTTTTATCATTTATGTGGGCTTTCTGTCCTTGCAGTTGGCCTGGCAGCGGGTGCAGTCCCCGCCGCAGGAAAAGAGCAGCTTCTTTCTGCGGATGCGGCGCACGGCCAGCAGTGCCAGCATGGCAATGATCAGGAGCAGGATGAGGGTGGCGAGATTCATTTACATACCTCCCAGCGCCAGGCCGATCAGGCGGATGATGAGCGCGGCGATCCAGGCAAGCACGCACTGGCCCAGTGCCACGCCCACGGCCCATTTGCCGCCCAGCTCACGCTTGATGGAAGAGACGGCGGCGACGCAGGGCGTATAGAGCAGGCTGAAGACCAGCAGGCTCGCGGCGGATACCGGCGTGAGCGAAGCGTGCAGCACATCGGCGGAGCCGTAGAGCAGGGAAAGGGAGGAGACGACGCTCTCCTTGGCCATGAAGCCGGAGATGAGCGAGGTGACCACACGCCAGTCGCCAAAGCCCAGCGGCGCAAACACAGGCGCCAGCCAGCCGGAAATGGAAGCCAGCATGCTGTCGTGCGAATCGCTGACGACCTTCAGGTGCAGATCGAACGTCTGCAGGAACCAGATGAGGATCGTAGCGACGAAGATCACAGTGAAGGCGCGCTGCAGGAAATCCTTGGCCTTTTCCCACAGGAGCTGGCAAACATTCTTCGCGCCCGGCATGCGGTAGTTGGGCAGCTCCATGACAAAGGGAACGGGCTCACCGGCAAAGAGCGTTCTGCGCAGGGCCAGGGCTGCGAGGATCGCGCACAGGATACCCAGCACATACAGACCGATCATCACCAGCGCGATGTGATTGGGGAAGAACACTGCGCTGAAGAATGCGTAAATGGGCAGCTTGGCCGAGCAGCTCATGAACGGGGTGAGCAGGATGGTCATCTTGCGGTCGCGCTCGGAGGGCAGCGTACGCGTGGCCATCACGCCCGGCACCGTGCAGCCGAAGCCCACGAGCATGGGCACGATGCTGCGGCCGGACAGGCCGATCTTGCGCAGCAGCTTATCCATGACGAAGGCGACACGGGCCATGTAGCCGCTGTCCTCGAGCATGGAGAGGAAGAAGAAGAGCACGACGATGAACGGCAGGAAGCTGAGCACGCTGCCCACGCCGCCGAATACGCCGTCGATCACCAGCGAATGCACGACGGGATGGATGCCGGCGGAGACCATCAGGCCGTCGACAGCTTCGGTCAGCAGGCTGATGAGCGCTTCCAGCCAATCGGAGAGCACCACGCCCACGACATTGAAGGTGAGATAGAACACCAACCCCATGATGGCGATAAACGCCGGGATCGCGGTGTATTTGCCGGTGAGCACGCGGTCGATGGCGACGCTGCGCGCATGCTCGCGGCTCTCGCGCGGGCGCACGACAGTATCCGCGCAGATGCGCTTGATGAATGAGAAGCGCATATCTGCGATGGCAGCGGCGCGGTCCAAACCGCGCTCCTGCTCCATCTGCACGATGATGTGCTCGATGGTCTCGCGCTCATTCTGGGAGAGCTGCAGCTGATCCATGATCAGCTGATCACCCTCTGCCAGCTTGCTGGCGGCAAAGCGGACGGGGATGCCCGCCTGCTCGGCATGATCCTCGATGAGGTGCATGAGGGAATGCAGGCAGCGATGCACGGCACCGCCCTCATCCTGCGCATCGCAGAAATCCTGACGGCCGGGGCGCTCCTGATACTGCGCGACGTGCAGTGCGTGGTCGATGAGCTCGCCAATGCCTTCGTTCTTGCTTGCGGAGATCGGCACAACCGGGATGCCCAGCATGGCCTCCATCTCGTTGACGCGGATGGAGCCGCCGTTTTCGCGCACCTCATCCATCATATTGAGCACGAGCACCATCGGCATGCCCAGCTCCATGAGCTGCATGGTCAGGTAGAGATTGCGCTCGATGTTGGTCGCGTCCACGATGTTGATGATGCCGCGCGGCTGATCGCGCAGCAGGAACTCGCGTGTGACCAGCTCTTCGCTGGAATACGGGGACATGGAATAGATGCCCGGCAGATCGGTGACCAGCGTATTGGCATGGCCGCGGATGACGCCGTCCTTGCGGTCGACCGTTACGCCCGGGAAGTTGCCCACGTGCTGGCTGGAGCCGGTGAGCTGGTTAAAGAGCGTGGTCTTACCGCAGTTCTGGTTGCCGGCGAGCGCAAAGGTGAGGCGCGTGCCGGCAGGCAGCGGGTTTTCGTCCGCCTTGACATGATACTTGCCGCCCTCGCCCAGGCCGGGGTGCGGGGTATGGCGGCTGAGCTTGATGCTCTGCTGGGGCGTGGCGTAAGCAGAGGGCTCGACGGCGATCTTCTTTGCGTCGTCCACGCGCAGCGTCAGCGTATAGCCGTGAATAAGCAGCTCCATGGGATCGCCCATGGGCGCAAACTTGACAAGGGTAACCTCGGCGCCGGGGATGACGCCCATATCCAGAAAATGCTGGCGCAGTGCGCCCTCGCCGCCAACATGCGCGATGACGGCGGATTGGCCGATTTCAAGCTGATTGAGGGTCATAATCTTCCTTCTTCCTGATGCGAGTGTTTGGATAAACTAACATCTAAAGGATAGTATAGCCTAACTGACAGAATTTGTAAAGGGTCATTTGCAAAAAAGCGTACGCTGTTTGACAGGGGAAAATGCCGGTGTTATAATAAATTGTTATGTTATGCAGATTTGATGATGCAAAGGAGGCGCGGGGTATGCCTGAAAAAAACAGATGCCTGGGTACGGCTGCGGGGGTTGTGCTGTGCGTGCTTGTGCTTGTGCTGTCTGTTGTGCTGCAGAATGCGGCATATCCGGCCATGCTCGACGGCGATATCGCCGCAGAGCTGATGCTCGCCCGGCATCAGGCGGACACGGGCAGCCTGATTGCCGCGGACTGGATGTATTCCACCGAGGTGCGCATATTCAGCCCGAACCTCTTTTATGCGCTGGCCTTTGCGTTTGATGTGAGTTTTAAGTGGGCGCGGATCATTGGCAATACCCTCGGCCTTGCGCTGGCGATGGCTGCGTGTATGTTCATGGCGCGAAAGGCCAGGCTTTCCTGGGGGATTTCGCTGTGCGCCGGCGCCATGCTGGCGGTGACGGCGAGCCCGATCTACGCGTATGTGATGAGCGAGGGCGGTTTCTATCTGTGCCATTGCATACTGGGCTTGCTTGCAGGCGGCCTGTGGCTGAGCGCGGGCGAGGGCGGCGGCGGAAAACGGCGCAGCCTGCTGCGCGCGGGCGCATTTGCGCTGCTGTGCATGGCGCTGGGTTTTCTGTCGGTGCGCTATGTGCTGTGCTTCGCCTGCCCGATGCTGGCGGTTGCCGCGTGGGACATGCTCTTTGCACCACACGTAAGCCACTCGCTGCACGACAGGCGCATGCGCCTTGGCAGTGTGACGGCGGCGGGCTTTATCACCTGTGCAGTGGGCTATGCCGCTTCCGAAATCATGATGCCGCGCCTGTTTGAAAGCGGCGTGGGTGCGGCGGGTTCGTTCATGTTTGCGCCGCTGGATGGCGCGGTGCTCTCCGGTATGCTTTTTACCATCGCGGCGGACATGCTCAAGCTGATGGGCTGGCGCGGCGGTGTAAGCGTATTTTCGCTGGCGGGCGTGGTCAATGCATGCGTGGGCGGCGTGCTTGTGCTGGGTGCGGCGATGGCTGCGCGCGTGTATCGTAGTCTGTCTGTGAAGGAGCGGGATCAGCGGCTGCAAAAGCGCCTGCTGCAGCTGGCCTTTGCGGCGCTTATCGTGAATCTGCTTTGTTTCCTGTTCATTCAGGGCACATACCTCAATCGCTATCTCGTGCTGGCGGTGCTGTATCTGGTTCCAGGAGCGGCCGTAGTGCTCAGCCGGGAGAAGAGCATGCGGCTGCGCATCGTTTTCACGCTGCTTTTGTGCGGGCAGCTGGCGTTGGGCGGCGGTCAGATGCTGCTGGATGCGCGCCGCAGTGAGCCGTCTGCCCGGCATCAGGATATGCGTGCGTCTGTCGATTTCCTGCTGGAAGAGGGCTATACGCATGGCTACGGCGATTTCTGGACGGTTCGCGTGATGGAAGAACTCAGCGAAGGCGCGCTCACGTTTGCGGGTGTGCGCGAAATGGCGACGGAAGAGGGCGCGCTCTCTCCGGTATCGCTGGAGATGATCCGCTGGCTGGAAACGAAGGACGCTGCGAATATGGATGCATGCGGCGGGAAGACATTCCTCATCTGCACGATGGAGGAGGATGCGCGCCTGAAGCCGTTCATCGAATATGCCAAGGCGCCGCTGATCTGTGAGAATGCGTCGTATCGGATTTATGGGTTTGAAAGCTCGCAGGCCTTTACGCAGGCTGTGCTGCTCAGCCGCATGAAGCTCACCGGCGCCGAGGCGGGAAACGGCATATATACGCTGGCGCCGGGCGGACGCATGCGCGTGCCGGCCGATGTGCGCGAGGCAGGCACATATACGCTGAGCTTTGTGTGCAGCGGAGAGAGCGGACAGGACAGCCGCGCGGCGATGTATGTTACCCGTCACTTTGCGGTGGCGGCGGAGCAGCCAATCGTATCGGGTGAGAACGCGCTCACGCTGACGCTGGATCAGGACGACAAGTACTTTATGATTCTGCTGGAGGCCGGTCTGGATGACAGCATTGAAATTTCCCGGATAAAGTTTGAGAAAAATTGAACCCGGCGGGAGCATGAAGGGCGGCTGTTTCGTCATATATATGTACGGGCAATGCCCAAGAATTGCCAAAAAGCCTTGAAATATGCTTTCGATGTGGTTTATACTACATGATGAAGATATACGCTTATCAAGAGGAGGGCTGACCATGTTTTGTCCCCACTGTCATAACAAGATCCCGGACGGAAGCAACATCTGTCCGCTGTGCTATTCCAATCTTGCTGGCCTGAAGCCGCAGCCGAGCGCCACGCCGAAGGATCCGTCCCAGCCGGAGAATGCCAAGAAAGCGCCTGTGCGCAAGAGCACCAAGAGCGGCAGGGGCGGCAAGAAGCCCGCTTACACCAAGGGCAGCCGCGGCAGCAAGAAGAATGCGGACAAGACGCCGATGATCATCGCGTTTGGTCTGATTGTGATTCTGATTGTCATCATTGCGATGATCATCATGTCCATGTTTGGCGCGGGCGACGCCAAGGCGCCGCAGGCGACCAACACGCCGGCTGTGCAGCAGCAGGGCCAGGCGGGCAATTTCGTTGTCTTCGGTGCGACGCCGACCCCGACTCCGCGCGCAGAGATTACGCCGACCCCTGCAATCGAAGTGACGCCGACCCCGGCACCGGTAGCTGCGCCGACCTATACCACCCTGCGCAAGGGCGATGAGGGTCCGGATGTTGTGACGCTGCAGCAGGCGCTGGCCGAGCTGGGCTACCTCAGCGGCGCGGCAGACGGCAACTTCGGTACCGGCACGCAGACCGCGGTCAAGAAGTTCCAGGAGGACAATGGCCTGGATGCCGACGGCATTGCCGGCAGAATGACGCAGGAAGCGCTGTTTGCCAAGTCCTCCGTGACTCCGATTCCGGAGACGACGGTGGCCCCGGGCGATATTCTGGATCTGCCGGGCTGATCGGATCAGTACGAAAGAAGAGGCTGTAAAGAGAGAGTCTTTACAGCCCCTTTTCGGTTCATGTTTAACAGGGACACCTGATTTGGGAGAATATTTATATGAAGAAACACATTTGCCTGCTTTTGTCCGCACTGTGCCTGATGCCGGCCCTGGCCTTGGCTGCGCCGGAACTTTCAGGCGTTCTGCCGGGCGATGCGGCGCTGGTGAGCGGCGCAGAGGGCTGGTATTTTGATTTTGCCGCCAGCGAGGGCGGCACGCTTGCGCTGCAGCTGCTCAGCGGTGAAACCGGCGAGGCGGTGTACGATGTGGGCGCGATGCAGATTGAAGCTGGAACGGGGCGCTTGGCCTGGAACGGCGTTTTGCCGGACGGCACGCATGCCGCGCCAGGCGATTATATGGCGAAGGTACAGCTGAAAAACTACTGGGGCGATAAAAGCGAGAGTCAGGTCTTTTCGCTGCATATCTTTGAAAGCGAAGCCGCGCGCAGCGAGAATGTGCTCGATCTGAGCGCGCTGGATGTGCAGGAGGCGAAGAACTGGGACGAACTGTCCATCGCCGCGGAGATTGCCGACGAGGATGAGGTTGTGTATGCGGCTGAGCGCAACAGCGTGCCGCAGGCAGCGAGCTTCTGGGAGATGAACCCGGACGATTATGACCTGACCAACCCTGAGCATCAGCAGGCGGTGTGGGATCTGATGATGCAGCCGATCACGGTGCTCGAGGGCGAGCAAACGGAGAACATCTACATTACCCATTCACCGGGCATCAGCGCGCGCCCTTATAAGGAGAACTGCGCGGGCGAGCTGCACGGACAGAGCCAGGGCGTCAATGTGCTGGAGGAGGATACGGACGGAGACGGCTATGTGCTCATCGAGGCCTATACCAACGACGGCACGAAGACCGACAACAGTTACATGGAATCCATTGCGGCCAGCAAAGTGCAGGGCTATATCAAAAAAAGCCGCCTGAAGACGGTGACGCCCAGCGATAAGTATGCGCTGTTGGTGGATAAGCTCAGACAGAAGCTCTATGTGTTTGAAGGCGGACGGATCATCAGCTCGCTGGATGTATCCACGGGGCTGAATACCAAGAGCCAGCCCTACAACGAAACCCCGGCGGGCGAGTTCCTCGTGGTTAGCTGGACAGGCGATTTCAAGGCGGGCAGCCGCACGATCGGCCGCTTTGCCTTGCGCATCAACGGCGGCACGCTGCTGCATGAGGTGCTCCACGACGTTGGCGCGGATGGAAAGACGAAGATCTACGACAATTACGAGCCGCAGCTGGGCTACAAGGCCAGCCACGGCTGCGTGCGCATTCCGCGCAGAAAGAATGCTGACGGCATCAACATGCAGTGGTTCTGGGACAACCTGGAAAAGAATACGAAGGTGTTCGTCTGGGAGGATAAGGGCCGCAGGATGTACGATCCAGAGCTGCCGGAGGCAGACCTGCCGCTGTACCGCAATCCCGACGGAGGCAGAAACTACCACCTGGATGCAAGTTGCTCCGGCGTAAAGGATGAATTCCTGCCGCTTACGGGCGATTTCACCTACGGCGATCTGGACAGCGATGCGTTTAAGAAGCTCACGCCATGCGTGTATTGCGGCGCGCCGCTCAAACGGGCGGAGCTGTACAAGCGCTATGTCGCCTCCGCCGAACAGATTGGCGCAGAGATCACCGACGAAGCGAAGGCCGCATTCGGCGTGGAATAATATAATAGAAGAAAAGGGCGTTTCCTCACTAGGAAACGCCCTTTTGCTGTCTGATGGATTACTGCTCCAGCCTGGCGCGGATGTTGCGCAGGAACTGCAGCGAGGTGAGTTTCGTGGCCGTCGGACCGATGAGAGCAGCCAGGTCGCCGGTGACGTAGCCCTCCTCCACGGCAGCCAGGCAGGCGGCTTCGAGCTTTGCGGCGAAGGCGCACAGCGCCTGATTGCCGTCGAGCTCGCCGCGCTTGGCGAGCGCGCCGGTCCAGGCGAAGATGGTGGCCATCGGGTTGGTGGAGGTTTCCTCGCCCTTGAGGTAGCGATAGTAGTGACGGGTGACGGTGCCGTGCGCCGCCTCGAACTCATACACGCCGCTTGGGCTGACGAGCACGCTGGTCATCATTGCCAGCGAACCGAAGGCTGTGGAAACCATGTCGCTCATCACGTCGCCATCATAATTCTTCAGCGCCCAGATGAAGCCGCCCTTGGAGCGGATGACGCGCGCGACAGCGTCGTCGATCAGGGTATAGAAGTACTCAATGCCGTTTGCCTCGAAATCGGCCTTGTAGTCATTGTCGTAGATCTCCTGGAAGGTGAGCTTGAACGTCTGATCGTACGTCTTGGAGATGGTATCTTTGGTGCTGAACCAAAGATCCTGCTTGGTTTCCAGCGCATAGCGGAAGCAGGAATGGGCAAAGGCGCGGATGGAGGCGTCGGTGTTGTGCATGCCCTGCACAAGGCCCGCACCCTTGAATTCGTGCACAAGCTTGCTTTCCTTTGTGCCGTCCTCGGCGGTATAGACGAGCTCAACCTTGCCCGCGCCGGGGATGGCGATTTCGCTGGCCTTGTATACGTCGCCGTAGGCATGGCGGGCGATGGTGATAGGCTTTTTCCAGAAGCGCACGGCCGGCTCAATGTTGCCGGTGATGATCGGCGCACGGAAGACAGTACCGTCCAGAATGGCACGGATAGTCGCATTCGGGCTCTTCCACATCTGCTTGAGGCCATATTCCTCCACGCGCTGCGCATTCGGGGTGATCGTGGCGCATTTGACGGCCACGCCCAGGCGCTGCGTGGCCAGTGCGGCGTCGATGGTGACCTGATCGTCGGTCTCGTCTCGGTGCTTCAGGCCCAGATCATAATATTCGGTATTCAGTTCCACAAACGGCTCGAGCAGCTCTTCTTTGATCTGCTGCCAGAGAATGCGGGTCATTTCGTCGCCATCCATCTCGACGATGGGATTGAGCATGGGAATCTTCGCCATGGGAATCACTCCTCTATATGAAATCGTTGTGTCATTGCTTAATACCGCGCGTATTATCGCGCATTAGCTTAAAACTGCGCGAAGCGAAGACGGGGTTCGAGGACGATGTCCCCGAGCGGGGATTGGGGCCTGCGGCCCCAATGTTTCCTGTTGGCTTTCCGTTTCTCCTCAACCGTTTTTGCGCTGGGCTGCGTAGTGGTTGATCAGGCAGCCCTCCTGCAGGAGCTGGCGCTCCTTATCGGAAATGCCGGGCAGGGTGAGCGTGATATCGGATACGGCACCGCCGCGCACGAGCTTGGCGGCGAACTCGGTCTCGCCGCGCGCGAGCTTTTCGCGGATGCCAGGCACGTAGACCCAGTCGCCCACGGCAAGGCCCTGCGCAGGGGCGATGAAGGGCACAATGCCCCAGTTGATCAGGTTGGCTCGGTAGCGGCGCGTGGCGTATTCTGCGGCGATGTTCGCTACGCCGCCGAGCACGCGCTGGCAGGACGCGGCCTGCTCACGGGCGGAACCATCACCCGGGCAATTGGCCCAGATGCCGGAGCCGACGGTCGTCTTCGCCAGATCTGCGCCGACGAGCGCGGCTGCGGCGGAGGCGTCGGTCTTGCCGTCGCGAATATCCTTGGAGCGGCCGACATAGCCCGGATCGCGGCGGGAAAGCGCGAACTCGGACAGGCGAACCGGATTGGAGCGATAGGAAGAGGTTTCGCCGGAGGGGATCAGCTCGTCGGTGGTGGTTACGGCGTCGTCCAGAGAGCTGGCCAGGCCGATGAGCATGTCGTCCTTCAGCGGCTCAAACTTCGGCCAATCGGCGATGTTCGGGCCGAAGCGCAGCTGCGCATTGCTGTCCGGCGCGCCGGCGCTGAAGTATACGTTCTTCTTGTAGATATTCTCGTCGAAGCTGCTCTCATCGGTCCAGTCGCGCTCATAGTCGATTTCGCTGGCCGGGGTGAGCACGCCGCCGTTGAGTGCGGTGGCGGCGATGGAGCGCGCATCCATCAGCGCGACGGCAGCCAGCTGGCCCTCGCCGGGCTTGGAGCCCTCGCGGTTGGGGAAGTTGCGCGTGGTATGGCGGGCGGAGAGGCCCATGTGCATGGGTACGTCGCCTGCGCCGAAGCACGGTCCGCAGAAGCACGGCTTAATGAGCGCGCCCGCGCGCATGAGCGTGGTCAGATGCCCCTTGTCGGCCAGCGCCACATTGAGCGGCAGGCTGGCGGGATAGACGGAGAGCGGGAAGCCGCCCACATGCTTATCCTTGAGGATGGCAGCGGCTTCGGCAATGGACTGGTACAGACCACCGGCGCAGCCTGCGATCACGCCCTGATCCATGTGCAGGTTTCTGCCGTCCCACTTATCGCCGATCCAGCCTGCGCCGGCAAGGATGTCGGCGGCATTGGCCTTGAAATCCTCGATGGTGTAGGCGTTGGAGGGGTGATAGGGCAGGGCGATCATGGGCTTGAGCTTGGAAAGGTTGATGCGCACCATGCCGTCGTAGCTGGCGCCCTCGGCGGGCGCAAGCGGCTTGAAGGCATCGGAGCGGCCGTGGCGCGCATAGAAATCCTTCGTGCACTCGTCGGTGATCCAAATGGAAGACAGGCATGCGGTCTCGGTAGTCATCACGTCCAGCGCCATGCGGAAATCCATTGGCAGGTTCTTCACACCCGGGCCGGCGAACTCGAGGATCTTGTTTTTGACGAAGCCATTGTTGTAGACTGCGCCGCACAGGGCGAGCGCTGCGTCGTGGGGGCCGACGCCGTGGGGTACTTCGCCCTCCAGATAGACGAGGATCACCTCAGGCGGTGCGACGTCATAGGTGTTTTCCAGCAGCTGCTTGACCAGCTCCGGTCCGCCTTCGCCCACGCCCATGCAGCCCAGCGCGCCGTAGCGGGTGTGGCTGTCGGAGCCCAGGATCATGCCGCCGCAGCGGGCGAGCGCTTCGCGGGCGTACTGATGGATGACGGCCATGTTTGCCGGTACATAGATGCCGCCGTACTTCTTCGCGGCGGAAAGGCCGAACGCATGATCATCTTCGTTGATGGTGCCGCCGACGGCGCACAGGCTGTTGTGGCAGTTTGTGAGCGCGTAGGGCACGGGGAAGCGCTCCAGGCCGCTGGCGCGCGCCGTCTGGATGATGCCGACGTAGGTGATATCGTGCGAGATCAGCGCGTCAAAGCGAATACGAAGGGCGGCGTCGGACGCGCCGCGATTGTGCTGCTTCAATATAGAATAAGCCATGGTGCCCTCGCGGCTGGCAGGCGCGGCAAGCGCGCAGGGCACGCCGGCGACGAGGGAAACGGGCTGTTTGGTGAGCGTAATCATGGAAAAAAGCACCTCCTGTTTCCGGCATTATAGCATAGCAAATGAAGAAATGCAAGAATTGGAGGAAATTTATCCGCGATTCTTCATTTTTTTAGGTGATAATTGACTGAAATTGCGATTCTCAAAAAACGCTGTTGCATTTCTGGGGGAAATAGTGTATCCTAATGTCATTGTAAGCGAGATGGAGTGATGCATTGTATGCTGAATATGAACATGGATAATCCCCGTGTATCCTCCCTGTTCGAGGAAATGAAGGCCAATTACGCCATCGATCCCCGTCAGTTCAATCATTATAATATCAAGCGCGGCCTGCGCAACGCGGACGGCACCGGCGTGCTGGCCGGCGTGACGGCGGTGGGCAGTGTTCAGGGTTATCAGATGGTGGATGGCGAGCCGGAGCCGATGCCGGGCAAGCTGTATTACCGCGGCTACGACGTGCAGGATATTGTGCGCACGCATATGGCGGAGAGCACATTCGGCTTTGAAGAGGTGATCTACCTGCTGCTGGTGGGCAGCCTGCCCAGCAAAGCGCAGCTGGAGCGCTTTGATATGGAGCTTTCCGCTGCGCGCAAGCTGCCGCGCGGCTTTATTGAGGATATGATCCTCAAGGCGCCCAGCGCCAACATCATGAACAAGCTCTCCCGCGGCGTGCTTTCCCTCTATTCCTATGACGATAATCCCGACGATACGTCGATTGAGAATCTGCTGCGCCAGTCCATTGAGCTGATCGGCCGCTTCCCGATCATCGTGGCTAATGCCTATGCGGCCAAGAAGCATTACTTTGATGGCGGTTCCCTCTTTATTCATATGCCGGACGAGAGCCTGTCCGTCGCGGAGAATTTCCTGTCCCTGGTGCGACCCAACCGCAAGTACACCAAGCTCGAGGCGCACATCCTGGATATGATGCTTATCCTGCATGCGGAGCACGGCGGCGGCAATAATTCGGCCTTTACCTGCCGCGTGCTTTCCTCCACAGGCACGGATACCTACGGCGCAATCGCCGGCGCGGTCAATTCGCTCAAGGGTCCGCTCCACGGCGGCGCCAACGCCAAGGTGATGGAGATGTACCGCAATGTACGCGAGAACGTGCATGACGAGTGCAACGAAAATGAGATCTATGCATATATGAAGAAAATCCTTGACAGGCAGGCCAACGACGGCAGCGGCAAGATTTACGGTCTGGGCCATGCGGTCTATACGGTCAGCGATCCGCGTACGGAGATTCTCAAGGAATATGCGCGCGAACTGTTTGAACGCAAGGGACGCATCGCGGATTTCAAGCTGATGGAGAATATCGAGCGCCAAGGCCTGCGGGCACTGAGCGAGCGAGTGGGCGACAGGAAGACCGTCTGCGCGAACGTGGATATGTATTCCGGTCTGATCTATCAGATGCTGGGCATCCCGGAGGAACTGTATACGCCGCTGTTCGCTATTGCGCGCATCGCGGGCTGGTGCGCACACCGCATCGAGGAGGTCACTACCGGCGGGCGCATCATTCGCCCGGCGTACAGGTCGGTTATCCATCGGCAGGAATATATCTCTCTGGAGAAGAGAGCGGAATAAATACGGAAGAATACAGGGCCGCCCGCAGGGGCGGCCCTTTCTGTGTGTATCGGAAAACCGGGCAGACGTCTGATGTTTCAGAAAAGGCGTCAAAACGCTTTAAAGCACTAAAGCGTCAAGTTGTAGACTTGTATACCAGTAAACAAGTATAGAAAGGGAAGAAGAATATTGTGCAAGATGACAGAAAAACAGGCTGAATTGGCGTAAAAATTGGTTGAATATTATATTTCGAGGAAGATGATACGCACGGGAGAGTGTGCATGAAATTGTTAAATGATACGCCCGGAAGCGTGGATAAATAAAGGGATTGATAAACGGGCGTAAAAAGTGCGGAAAAAGCTAAGCAATGCTTGGTTTTTTGAGGGTGATCGGGAAAAGGGCGGCGTAAAAGAAAGTTCAAAAAAATCGAAAAAAATTTCAAAAAAGGTATTGCGCTTTTTCAGGTTTTCGAATATAATGTGGAAGATGTCTGCAAAGGGGATGAAGTGGCAGATTGCTCACTGGCCGGTGAGGTAACTGTCACGGACCATGTCCGCGAATCGGACGACG
>JAFQIF010000047.1 GCA_017397695.1 Clostridia bacterium | reverse complement strand
CTCCTGTTTGATTCTTGCTTATCTGGCGCTTCGCGCATGGGTTACGTTGGGCTGCCGCCCAAACCTGCCTGAGGGATTTCATCCCTCAGACTCCCTTCTTCGCTTCGCGGCGGCTTGAAGCTGCCTTAATGAACTTTCTATCCCTTTTTCTCATTTTCCCACGCAGAACCGCGCAAAGACCTCGTCGATCACCTGCTCGCTCATCGTCTCGCCCGTGATCTCCCCCAGGCAATCCAGCGCTGCAGAGAGATCTACCGCGCAGACGTCCAGCGGCATCTCGCCCTCGATTGCGCGCATCGCATCCTCCAGCGCATCGCATGCCCGCAGCGCCGCCTGCACATGCCGCGCCTGCGAGAGCATCGATGACTCCGCGCCGTCTTCCGGTGCAAACGATACCAGCATCCGCCTCAGTTCCTGAAGCCCTTCACCCTTGGGCGCGCATACGCCGATCACCTTCGCGCCGGCAAATTCCTTCTGCGCCTCCTGCGTCGTGATCACAGTCTGCAAATCGCCCTTGCTCAGCACCACAATCTGCGGCGCAAGCCCGCACAGCGCTTCGCGGTCCTCCTGTTCAATCTCACAGGAGCCGTCCAGCACCAGCACGCGCACATCCGCCTCGTCCAGCGCCTTGCGCGCGCGCGCCACGCCGATGCGCTCCACCGCGTCGCCCGTCTCGCGCAGGCCCGCTGTATCCGTCAGGCATACCTTGAGTCCATCGATCTGAATGCTCTCCGTCAGCGTGTCGCGCGTCGTACCGGGAATATCGGTCACAATCGCGCGCTCGCCGCCGATGAGCGCATTGAGCAGGCTGCTCTTGCCTGCGTTCGGCCTGCCGCACAGCACCACGCGCAGGCCCTCGTCCTCAATGCGGCCTGCGCGCGGATCGCACGAGCGCCTCAGCTTATCCACAATTGCACAGCATCGCATGCGGATCTGCTGCGCCGTCTCCTGTTCCTCCACCTCGTCCGGAAAATCGATCGCCGCCGCAATCTCCGCCAGCAGCGCCATGATCTCCTCCCGCGCCGCGCGCACAAAGGACGACACGCCGCCCTCCATCTGCCGGATGGCAGAGGTCATCGCGCGCTCGCTGCCCGCGCGGATCATGCGCATCACGGCCTCGGCCTGCGCCAGATCGATGCGCCCATTGAGAAACGCGCGGCAGGTGAATTCGCCCGGCCTGGCCATGCGCGCGCCGGCGCGCAGCAGCAGCAGCAATATGCGGCGCACCAGCGCATCCGATCCGTGGCAGTGGATTTCCGCCACATCCTCGCGCGTATAGCTGTGCGGCGCGCGGAAGAGCACCGCCATTGCCTCGTCCGCCACGGTTTCGCCGTCCATCACATAGCCGAACGTCAGTACGCGGTTTTTCATCGGTTTCGCATTCTTAGGCCGGAACACGCGCAGCAGAATCCTTTCGCATTCGCTGCCGGACAGACGCACAATGGCAATGCCGCCCTCTCCGCTGGCCGTCGCCTGCGCGGCGATCGTGTCCCTGCTGATGAGTTCACTCATACGGTTCCCTCCGTTTATCCACAGCACAACGCAAATTGTGCAAAACTTCTCCGCCGATTATACCACATTTTTTATACGCATACGCGCCGATGCGCACATTCCTTTCATATCCGGAGAAATATTCCATCCGTGATTACGCCGCCTTGCACATATGCTATAATATACGCATCAAATACAGAAATGAGGCACGCATATGGACGCCATCTTCTCCCGCCGTTCCATCCGCAGCTACACCGGCGAAATGCCCACGCAGCAGGATCTTGATCTCATCCTCAAGGCCGCCTATGCTGCGCCCGTAGGCATGGGCCGCTACGACAGCCTACACATCACCGTCGTCAAAAACCCGGATTACCTTGCGCGCCTTGAAGATTCTGCCGGCGCGCAGCTGGGCAAAAAGAATTATCATCCGCTTTACGGCGCGCCGGTTTTGATGGTCTTCTCCTCCGTCTTCCCCGGTATCCCCACGGACAATTCTTCCTATTCCAACTGCGCCATTCTCGCCCAGAATGCCGCGCTTGCCGCCGTCTCCCTCGGCCTTGGCACCTGCCATATCTGGGGCGCAATCCGCGCGCTGAACAAGGACCCGCAGCTTCTCTGTGAGCTGAACCTGCCCGAAGGCTTTGCGCCCTGCTGCGCCATCACGCTGGGCAAAACGAAGGAGACGTACGAAGAACGGACGGTACAGGAAAACCGCATCATGACGAATACGATGGAGTAAGGGGACGTTGGGCTGCCGCCCAAACCCGCTTGAGGGACATTGTCCCTCAAACTCCCTTCTTCGCTTCGCGCAAAAAACCGGAGGCTTGAAAGCCTCCGGTTTTTGTGTGGGATGATTATTTGCTGATTCTGGCCAGCTCAATCGTGCGGTCAAGAATGCTGGCAGTGAGGATGACTTCAAACGGTTGAGAAGCATTGATGTTGGTTGCAACGTCGAGTTCGATGACTGTGCTGAAGTTGTCTGCGCAACGGTGCGAAGGGGAATCGTACACAACTTCTTTTCCATTCTGGATAACAGTTATCGTGAGCGCGGCGTTAAGTGCTGGATTCGGATCCCTCGTATAGGAAGAGGCTGGAATGGTGTGCAAATAGGCTTCGATGCCGGGCAGCGTATCCATTCTCGCTGTTACCTGTGTACCAACGACAGTCAGACCACCCTTGATCAACGTTTCGATCGCCTCGTCGCTCTTATACATATCCGAGCGGATATAGGCGAACGCATCCTTGAAGAACGGGATATAGAACGCGCTGTCGTGGCCGCCGTTATCGATGAAGAAGCGATGGTTCACGCCCATGTTTTCCAGCTGCTGATGCAGGCTGATCGCCGGCACGCCGAAACCGTAGCTATCCTGATTGCCGCAGATAAAATACAGGCTGAAGCTGTCCATGTATTCGGCGGATTCTCTCGCCGCGATGGTGTTCGGGCTGCTCGCCCCGCCATAGCTGAATGCACCAAAGAAGCTCACCGCGCCGGTAAAGCAATCCGGATTGCGCAGCGCCACGGCCATCGCGCCCTGGCCACCCATGGAGCAGCCCGCTGTCAGGCGGTAGCGCGCATCGCGGATGGTGCGGTACTTTCCATCGATATGGGGAATCAGCTCTTCCGTGATCATCTTCTCCCAGTCGCCCGTCCACCAGCTCTCCTCGCTGGAATTGGGGATGACCACGATCATCTCGTCAAACAGACCCTCGCGCACGCCCGCATCAAAGAGCTCATTCACCCTGTCGCCGCGGTAAGAGGTGTGGTCGCTGTTGAACTGATGGAGCAGATAGACGGTCGGATAACGGCGATTGGACTCAGAATAACCTTCCGGCAGGTAGATCAGGTAATTGTTCTGAATGGCTTCGCTCTTGCCCAGACCCTTGGCGGCATACTCGGATTTAAAATTCTCCTCATAGAAGCGCTCGCTCGCACCGCCGCCGTTTTCAAGCTCGAATGCAGCCTTGCTGTACAGCGCCGTCGGGCCTCCATACCAGCCGCCCGCGCCGAAGGGCAGGTCGTTCCACGCGCGCACGATCACGGTATTTTCGCCGCCGCGATTGAGCAGCGCTTCGTCGATTTCAAAGCAGCTGTACACTGCCCACGTGGTATCACCGGTGGGCCGGCCGTTTTCGTCCATGCCCGTCGCGCCCACGCGCGTGCCATTGAGGAAGACCTCGCAGCGGTCGTCCACGTAGCCGATGGACAGCAGAAGATCCTTCGCGTCAAACTCCGCCGGCACGGTGAATGTCTTGGCATAATAGCCGCTGCCAACGATAAAGAAATTGAAGTAATCCGGGCCGTAGCCGGAGGCCACGTTCTCATCGCTGATGTTGCCGAAGCCCTTTTCCCAGCTGGTAATGCCCGGCTGCACAACGGGCCAGCTTTCGTACTCCGCCTTGGCAAGCGCGGCCACATCCACCATATCCATGCCGGTATAGTTGAAATGCCAATCACCCGTCAGGTCAATCTTCTGCACATCGCCGTCGATCATCGGATCCTGCATGCGCATGAGCGTCGCCGTTGCCAGTTCCAGCTGCGCACCCATCGTGCGCACGCCGAGCTTCACCGCAGAGGTTGTGCCGTTTACGGCATTCTTCACGGCGCATTCGCCCGCGATTTCGCCCAGACCCGTCACCTGCCGGGCAATGATCTGCTGGTCGAGCAGCTCGCCCGTCACAGGATCGATCACATCGATCACAATCTCCACGGCGGGCTTGCCGTCCGATACCAGTGCGTCAAATTCTTCGGCGAGCACCACGCTGTAACGGACATTCGCCGTCTCATCCGCGGCGGTCAGCGCCGCCTTTTCCAGCGACACGCCGCCGCTGACGCAGCCGCCGAGCATGCGCGCCGTCAGCCGGTTCATCACGCGCGCCACGGATTCATCGATGAACGCACCGTCGTATGCGCCCGGGCGCACCGTGTATTCGTGCGCCGCGCTGCCCGTGCCGTAGCCGATAAACAGCGCGCCCAGCTCATTGGTGCCGCCCGGCTGGTTGGAATACGCATCCTCTACCGGCGCGTCCATATAGGTATATACGGTATTGAAGTATTCCGCATCGTCGGCGTTCACCTGCTCAATCCTCGTCTGCAGGTCGCCAAGCTTCGCAATCCACGCATGATCCGCAAAATTGCCGCGAATGGACACCATCGCGCCAAACTCGCCCTTCATTTCCAGCCCCAGCGTATACGCCAGATAGCCGCCCGCACCGCTGCCCAGCAGCACGCGGTGCTGCGGTCCTTCGGCCACGCGATAGGCGGATTCCACCTCGCCAACGGCTGCGCGCAGCGCGGCAGCCGGATCGTCTTCTTCGGCAAAAACGACCTGCGCAACGATCATCCGCATGCCAAGTCCATTGTCCATCGCATTGCTCAGCTTTCCGGCAAGGCCGCTTTCATCCGATGCATAGCCATCCTCCGGCATCAGGTAAATCACCGGATAGCGCAAGCCGCTGTCGGCATAGCCTGCAGGCAGCGTTACCTTCGTTTCCCCCGCCATCGCCGTGCCCGCAAACAGGCATGCCAGCAGCAGGCACACAAGGAGCATTCTCTTCTTCATGCGCATTCCTCCATTCGCTTCTTTCCGCTCTGCCATACGATTGTTGTATCTTCATCATATCATTCGCCGCAGGTGAAGTAAAGAAAAAGCACAGCCCGGCTGTGCTTTCTTAATTAAATATCCGTCATCTGATGCTCATGGAACACGAGCGTAAAGCATGTGCCCTCGCCCGGCTTGCTGCGGCAGGAAAGCTCCATGCCGTGGCGCAGCGCAATCTCCCTGGCGATAGGCAGGCCAAGGCCCGTGCCGCTGCGGTTCTTGCCGGAATGGCTATAGAAATAGCGATCAAAGATATGCTCCAGCGCTTCCTCGTCGATGCCGCATCCACGATCCGTTACCGAAACCTCGCAGGCCGCCTGCATCCGGCGCACCGAAATGCTGACCTCGTCGTCCTCTTTCGAGAATTTGATCGCGTTATCCAGCAGAATGATCATCAGCTGACGCAGCCTGCCATAGTCGCCCAGCACAGGGAACGGCGCCGTATCGCCGTCCAGTCTCACGGCAATCCGCTTTTCATCCGCCTTCTGGCGCATAAAGCGAATGGTGTCCGAGAGTACGTCCATGACATTGATGACGTCCATCTCGATCTTAAACTGGATATTCTGCAGCCGCGTCAGCTCCAGCAGGTCGTTCACCAGCCGCTGCAGATGATGGGCATGCGCATAGAGCTGGTCATAGTACTGACGCCTTTGCGCCAGGTCGTCGATGCTTTCATCGCGCAGCAGCTCAATCGATCCCTTCAGCACGGAGATGGGCGTGCGCAGCTCATGGGAAATATCCGAAAAGAAATCCTGACGCAGCTGATCAAACCGGCTGCGCTCCCGCTCCGCTTCGGCCAGCTGATCGGCCAGCGCATCGATATGCGCGGCAAGCACGCCAATCTCGTCATTCTGCTTGACCCGAGTCTTCGCGCTGTAATCGCCGCCGGCCATCATCGTCGCCGCGTCCATCATCCTGTGCAGCGGCGTCACAAAACGGCGGGAGAGAAAGCCCGATGCGATGATCGCGATCGCCATCGCAATGGCCAGACAGGCAGTGAGCATATAAAACGCATCCTGCAGCGCATGACCGACGCTGTTGACGCTGGCGCTCATCACCAGCGCCAGCGTCACATCCCCCTGCTTGCTGATCACGGGCGCGCAGACGAACATATCCTCCGCATGGAAAGGATTGAGCGAAAACCCGGTATTGGATACTTCGCCCGTTTTAAATACATCGCCTACCAGCGGCAGGGCCCTTGGCGGCAGCGGTTCTTCCGGCATTTCCATCTCGCCCAGGATCACGCTGTTTCCCTGCGCATCCAGCAGATACAATTCACTCATTGCAACGTCGCCGATATAACGCATATACGCCTTGAATCCGCCGCCCTTGCATTCTCCCTGATCGCATTCGGCTGTAAAATGCGCGATGGTCTGTGCAATGGAAACCGCATGCGCACACAGATCCCTCTTGGTGACATCGGCCGTATGCCGGGCGAACATCACCGAAAACAGGCTGCCTGCTATGATCGCAAAGAAAGTCAGCGCAAGCACAAAGTACTTCGTCAGCCTCTGCGCAATCTTATTCTTCATCCTGCTTAACCTCGAATTTATAGCCCATGCCCCAGATGGTCTTGATCTGCCACTTCGGATGCGGGTATGCATCCAGCTTCACGCGCAGGCGCTTGACATGGCTGTCGACCGTGCGGCTGTCGCCGTAGTAATCGTAGCCCCACAGAAGGCTCAACAGCGTCTCCCGGGAGAAGAGCTTGCCGCTGCTCTCAGCCAGCGTATACAGGATTTCCATCTCTTTCTTCGTCAGCGATACGGGATGTCCGTCGATGGTCACCAGCGCATCGGCGATATGGATGGACAGATTATCAAAGACAAGCGGCGTATCGGCGCTCCTCTGGCCAGCCGCCCGGTCAATCCTGCGCAGAATCGCCCGGATGCGCGCCATCACCTCTTCGCCGGAGAATGGCTTGACGATGTAATCGTCCGCACCAATGTCCAGGCCCATCACGCGCTCAAAGTCCTCACCGCGCGCGGTGATCATGATGATGGGCACATTGCTGCTGCGGCGGATTTCCCGGCACAGGGCAAAGCCATCCATATAGGGCATCATCACATCCAGCAGAATCACGGCAAACTTCTCTTTATGAAAAAGCTCCAGCGCCTCTCGTCCGTCATGCGCCGTCACCGGATCAAAGCCCTGCCGGCGCACAAACTCGCTGATGATCTGCGTAATCTGAACATTATCGTCCGCGATCAGAATTCTTTCCATGTCCAAACTCCCATTTTTTTGATGCAACGCCATTATAGCACAGGCCGTCGGATCGCCATATAAAAGGGCTGAAAAAGACAAAAAAAAGTCAAAATTATTTGTTATTCTATTCACAAGAACATGGTCAGCAGGGGCTTATTGTCTTTATTTAAACCCAACACTGACAAAATTCTGTTCAAAAGTGATGGAGGAGATTATCATGATGGAAAAGACTACCCGCCGCGACTTCCTCAGGAATACCCTGAAGCTGGGCGCTGGCATGGCCGCGCTGTCTGCGCTGTCCCCGGTGATGGCAATTGCTGAAGAAGAAGAGAAGGTTCCCTTTGCGTGGAAGCCGAATGCTGCTCCCTGCCAGCTGATCGAAGAGCTTGAGCCGGCCGCCGAGGGCGTGCGCAGCTTCAAGTTCAACACCGACGGCCGCTCCTGCTCCAAGAGCGTGACCTTCGATATCGCGGGCAAGGAAGAGTATATCCAGAACGTGAAGTACGAGGGCGGCTGCTCCGGAGGCACCCAGGGCATCGGCGCGATGTGCGAAGGCCGTCCGGCTTCCGAAGTCATCCCGGTTATCCTTGGCCTCGTTTGCCGCAACAAGAAGTCCGGCTCTTCCTGCGCGGATCAGCTGGCTCTGGGCCTGCAGCAGGCGCTGATGATCATCCACGGCACGCCCTGCCCCGGCTGCGAAGGCGGCACCTGCGCGAGCGCGAAGTAATAGCTCTTCCCACATAGGGAAAGCTTAACATCCTATCGTTAATCAGTGCTCGCAGCACGTATTTCTGTTCCTACTCATATCAGAAAGAAACAATACGAAGCAAGGAGATTTACTGCTATGTCTAAGAAGATTATGAGCATCTGCCTGGCGCTGGTGCTGGTTCTGTTCTCCGCCGTTGCTTTTGCGGATACCTTCGAGGGTATCGGCGAGGGCTTCAAGCCCCTGCAGGTGAAGGTTGACGTTACCGACGGCAAGATCGCTGCCATCGAAATGATCGTCAACGACGAGACCCCGGAAATCGGCGGCGTTGCCATCGAGACCCTGACCAAGCAGATCATCGAAGGCCAGACCCTGGCTGTGGATACCGTTGCGGGCGCGACCTACACCACCGTCGGCTTCACCGCCGCTGTGGCTGACGCCGCGACCAAGGCCGGCCTGGATCCGGCTGCCATGGGCTGGGAAGACAAGTCCGTCGTCATCCTGCCGGCCTGCATGCGCATCAAGGAAATGCTGCTCAAGAACGATTTCCACTACTTCAACTACACCACCGCCAATGTCTGCTCCGAGTACATCGCCTTTGCGATCTATGAGCCGGACATGACCGTTTGGGACGTCCGCGTTTACGGCGGCTGCCACGGCACCTCCGACGCCTTCGGCGCGCTGTGCAAGGGCCTGACCGTTGACGAGTGCATCGAGCGTCTGGGCGGCATCCAGTGCTCCGGCAGCGCCACCGGCGTCGACTCCTGCCCGGATCAGGTTGCTCAGGCTCTGACCGCTGCCAAGGGCATGATCACCGGCACCCTGTGCGACGGCTGCACCATCGTTCACTAATCTGTGATCTTCATCGCTTTCCGGTATACAAAAGACCATGCAAAAGATCCCGCGCCTTTTCGGGCGCGGGATCTTTTTATGCCTCTTTTATTCTCAGAGCTCATTGATTTCAATACAGAAGTACTGGATTCTTCCGTCCTCGCTGCATGAGTAATAAATGCTGCCTCCATTGCCGTATCCGCCGTCGAGGATGGCCATCATGCTGTCGGGAAAGGAGGAAAACACCGAATACCGGACGCCGTCGCTGACAAATTCCTTCTGCGTTCTGAGCCATTTGGGAAGCTTGCTGCGCTCCATGCCCGGGCGGATGCCGAAGATATCGATATCCGGCGCAATGTATGAAGCAAACGAATACTCCGATATCCGGATCTCCATCACATCGCAGTCCCTGATCTCCAGATCGTGTCCGATATTGTTGCGGATCACAACATCCATTTCCTCAATTCCCCTTTTCAGGGTCAGCTCCTGTTCAGCGTATCCCGGAAGCTGTTCGTAAGACGCCATGTAATCGCCGGTCGGTACATGATAGATTTCCCAGCCATCCAACAGAAAGGCCTGCAGCTCACAGGGAAACAGATGCTCTTCGCCATCGATGGTAAAAATCACCGGAAACTGCGGATATTTTCCCCATGCGCCAGCCGGCGCCGTATGCATGCAGATGATCAGCAGCATGCACAGCGCCGCTGCGGCTTGTATCGCTCTATGCTTCATTTGCTTTTCCTCTTTTATTCTGCTTTTATCGCCTTACCAGGAAAGCAGTCCCGCATCCGGGAACCAGGCGCGGTACAGCTTGCCATTCACGTAGAACTCGCACATGTCGTAGCCGCTCTCATAGTCGAGCACCATCACCTGGCTGCCCTTGCGCAGGGTGAAGTCATACTCGGCATATTCCCAGCCCGGACCGTACGCCGGGGTGATGTCGGAATCGAGCGTGGCAACAATATTCATGCGCTCCTCACGGCACAGCCTGCCCGTGTCCACACCGCTGAAGCGCTTCAAGCCCGTGTATACGCGCATCAGCTTGCCGCGCACGTTAATTTCCGCCTGTACCCACTTCACACCGTTGACGTCCGTGGTATAGGAGATAATCTTTACCTTATCGCCCTCGGAGAAGAACGTACCGGGCTCGCTGTACTGCGTGCCGGGGCCGGTGCGCGTCGCCATGCGCTGATTGAGCCTGGCGGTCATGGTGTTCGGCGAGTCCGTGCTCATGCCGCTATAGGGGCTGTAATACGCCAGCGCGCTGCAGGGAATGAGCATCGCCATCACGAGCAGAACCATCATCATCTTTTTCATCTGTTTTCCCTCCGTTATTTTCCTCTTTATATTATCATTCTGTTATCTGGATGCAAAATCCTCTTCGATCGGCGCTTTCCAGCTCATTTCAAGCTCTTCGCCGTCCCGGATGCTGCACAGCGCCTCGCCGACCACATCGTAGTTCAGGCGCGTGCCGATAGGATCGCTGTGATAATTCACCGCAAAATCCGCGCCGATGCCGACTTTCCTCGCTGTTTCCACGGCGTCGATGTTCGCGCCGAGGAACAGGAATTCCCATCCGCTTTCTTCCTTCTTCTTTTCAATCATCCGCCGGACGTCGCAGGCCTCATACTGCTTGCTGGCGTTTTCCATGCCGTCCGTCGTGATGACAAAGACCGTATGCTCCGGCACATCCTCTTCGCGGGCATAGCGATGAATGTCTGCGATGTGGCGGATCGTACTGCCGATGGCATCCAGCAGCGCGGTACAGCCGCACGGGCTGTATTCTCTGCCTGTCATCCGCTTCACGTTCTTCACATTCAGCCGGTCGTGTAGCGTCTGTACGTGGGTATCAAAGAGCACCGTAGTCACGTACGCTTCGCCGTCCATCTTTTTCTGCTTCTCAATCATCGCGTTGAAGCCGCCGATGGTATCGGCCTCCAGGCCGCTCATCGATCCGCTGCGGTCGAGAATAAAAACCAGTTCCGTCAGATTCTTTTTCATATGATTGATCCTCCTGTCATTGGGTTTGTTTGCCTGACAAGAGGATCATATCGCATTTTTCTGTTTCATTGGTCGCCTGAAAAGCGACATTTTCACGTATTACGCGCCCAGCAGCATTTGATCATAATAATAGAGCGATTCGTTGATCCGGAAGATATCGTAAATGCCGTTGACGATGAAGTATTCGATGATCACATCGAACTTATAGCTTCGCGAAAGCGCGAAGCCTGCCTTGCGCAGCAGGTCGCGCGTTTCCTCCAGCGGCAGCTCCAGCGCAATCGCCAGGGCAACCGCCGTGCGCTTGCTCGGCTTATACTGCATATCGCCGCGCATCTTGGAAAAGAGCTTGCGATCCAGGTTCGCCTTTTTGTAGCACTGCGCGTCGGTCATGCCCTTTTCATCGATCTTGCGCAGCACCATCTGCACAAAGCTCTCGTCCATCTCGCTCAGCATGCTCTCCAGCGAATATACGGCTTTCGGCTCCGGTGCTTCTTCAATTGGCGCATACAGCTGCGGCGCAGCGCAGGACATGGATTCCCCCTCGCCGTATCCATCCCACATTTCCGGCATAGCGTCGCCCCAGCCATCAGCAGACGCCTCCTCATACGGCAGATAGTCCCCATCAAACCCATCGTATACCTGCCGCGTTTCGCATGCGTCCTCAATATCCGGCAGCGCCGCCAGCGTATCGCCGAAGTAATGCCCGTCGATATACCGCTGCAGATCCTCGTCATACCGTCCGCGGATCATCGGATCATCCGGCTTGTTCTCGCGCTTTATCCACTGCCTGATCTTCCTGAGCAGAGACATTCTCTTACACCTCTTTGATCAAATCCCCCGAAGGGCCGCCCTCCGGGGGAAATTCTGTATATTTCCTTTTATCAGGCGCGTACGACGCCCTTGCGGATGATGATATTGCCGTAGAGCGCGGTTTCGCCCGTCTGCACAACGGCATAGGCGTTCCTCGCCCGCTCGATGAATGCGTCATGCTCCATCATATCAAACTTCGCAGACGGCATATCCGTATCCGCCGCCTCGCGGAATTCTCTCCAGATCGGCGCCTTGTTGCCCGCAAACATGCCGTCCGGCACCTCCATCACAGCCAGCGGAGCTTCCACGAAGTCATCCAGCGGGAACAGCGCAACGATTGCGCGCATCACCTCAGCGCAGCCATGACCATCGCAGCGCACGCAGCGCTTTCCGATCGACGTGCCCGGGAAGTTGCCGTCCGCGATCACCAGTTCGTCGCCATGACCCATTTCCGCAATGATCCTCAGCAGTTCCGGGCTCAAAATCGGAGAGATTCCCTTCAACATATTGGTGTCCTCCTTCAATCCATATGTTTCTTGCATCGGGCAGAAAGCCGGATATTCCAAATTCCTGTTTCGCAGCCTGCCGCTTACATCAGGCTGAACGCCGCCACAAACACAAACAGCACAACGCTCAGCAGCGTGCCCATGGACAGCGCGGTGGAGACGTATTCACCGTCCTCTTTCAGATCCGCAAACAGCGGAATGATGAACGGCGCAGGCAGCGTATACTGCAGCATCAGCGCGAGCATCAGCAGCTTATCATACGGGATGATTGCAAACAGAATCGCCGATACCAGGCCGAATACCGCCAGCATCACGCCGGTGCGCAGCGCCAGCGTGATCACAACCGGCTTCATGAGCTTTTTGGAGAAATTGAGCTGATAGCCCACCACCAGCAGGATCAGTGCGGAGGTCGGCGCGGTAATGAAGCTGATCAGTTCCGTGAGCACAGTGCCGAAGCTGGTGGACGCGATTGCCTTGTGCACGCCCAGTGCGCCGAGCACGATGCCCAGCGTCATGCCGATGCAGGCCTTGTTGTGCACCATATTGGATACCATGGCCTTGGGCGACATTCTGCCGCCCTCCGCGCTCTTGAGCGCAGCGAGGAACACGGTATAGGCAAACATCGTCTGGCCGATGTCGACCATCGCATACGTCGCCGTCTGGCTGCTTCCCGCCACGAGCGCATAGAGCGCATAGCCGAGCATGCCGCCCTCAAAGCTGGTCATCAGCAGCGGCATATACCGGTCGTAGGGCTGAACGAACTTCTTGAGCGCAAAGCCCGCGATCAGCGCAGCCAGGCAGCTTAAAAACACCAGCGCAAACACCAGCAGCAGCTTGCCGCCGTACTGCGCGGTAAAGAACGCATTGAACAGCACCACCGGCAGCAGGATATCGCCGATGATCGCCTTCAGGCCCGCGTGGCGCTCGTCGTTGAGAATCCCGCGCGCGGCGCACAGCCTGCCCAGCAGGATCATTGTCAGCACCGGGAGAACCATAGAAAGAATCTGTGTAACCATTGTAATCGCCTCTTTTGGGAAAAAGGCTGCGGATTACGCAGCCTTTTAGTTTGAGTTACGTTGAGAGACGTTGGGGCCGCTGCCCCCAACCCCAGCCCGGGGACCAGTCCTCGGACCCCTTCTTCGCTTCGCGGCAGATTAAAGATGCTTGAGCCTAAGCTGCGCGATAGCGCAGCGTAATGGGTGCAGGGGATTGGAACCGGGCGCGCCCAGTGGGCGAAACAGCGAGGTGGAAATCGGAACTGCAAAGGAGCCTGAAAGGCGACTATTGCGGTTCCCGGATCAATGTCCCTGCCAGGGGTATGGGGACTGAAGCCTGCCGCCGCCAGTGGCGAAAACAGGCAAGCGGAACGTCGGGAATCGCAAGGAGCGCTTGCGCGACTATGCGAGTTCCCCGGTTGGCGTCCCCATACGTTCCCCATCACTTTCCGGACTTGGTGGCGTCGAGGTAGAACTCGTACGCTTCCTTGTCGGTCGCGCCGTGATGCACGATCATGCGGATCGCCTTGGCCATCTCGACCGGATGCTCG
>JAFQIF010000046.1 GCA_017397695.1 Clostridia bacterium | reverse complement strand
CGGCTCCACCAGGCAGGGCATCGCGCCGTTCTATTCCGATAAGTACCAGAAAAAGACCGTCATGGTAGGCGAGCTGTTCTATCCCGAAGTTCTGAAGGCGCACCTCACCGACCTGATGGAATGGAAAAATCTGACGCTCACGAAGGTGTACGGCGCGCAGCCCTATACCATGGAAATGCTTGAGAAGTGGCTGGACAGCTACTGTGAAAAGATCAAGCCCTTTGTATGCGATGCCAGCGCGTTCCTGAGGGATGCGCAGGCTGCGGGAAAGAACATTCTCTTTGAGGCGCAGCTGGGCTCCCTGCGCGATCTGGACTACGGCATTTATCCCTACACTACCTCTTCCAATACCACAGCCGCCTACGCACCCATCGGCTCGGGTCTGCCATCGGCGAAGATCGAAGATGTGGTCGGCGTGGTGAAGGCCTATTCCACCTGCGTGGGAGAAGGACCGTTCGTCTGCGAGATGTTCGGCGATGAGGCCGATGCGCTGCGTGCAGCGGGCTTTGAATACGGCGCAAAGACTGGCAGACCGCGCAGGGTGGGCGCAATCGATCTGGTGGCAACCCGCTACGGCGTGGAGGTGCAGGCTGCGACAGAGATTGCCCTGACCAAGCTGGACGTGCTGAGCTACATGGAAAAGATTCCCGTCTGCGTGCGGTATTCCCTCAATGGTGGGGAGACCGACCGTTTTCCCTTCCCGGCGGCGATGAACGCAGCAAAGCCGGTGATCGAATACGTCCCTGGCTGGCAGTGCGATATTTCTGGTGTGCGCGCGTGGGACGAGCTCCCCAAGGCCGCGCAGAACTATGTGCTGCTGATCGAAAAGGCCATCGGCTGCCCGATCACCTATGTTTCCGTGGGTCCCGAGCGCGACAGCATCATTATCCGCAAATAAATCACTCAGGCAAAGGAGTTTGAATGATGAACAATATCTATGAATCCCCGCTTTCCTCTCGCTACGCGTCGAAATATATGCTGGAGCTGTTTTCCTCCGATACGCGCTACCAGACCTGGCGCAGCCTGTGGGTGTCCCTTGCAAAGGCTGAGATGGCGCTGGGGCTTCCGATTACTCAGGAACAGATTGATGAGATGAACGCGCATATCTCGGACATCGATTATGACTGTGTCCGTCAGCGCGAAAAGGAAGTGCGGCACGATGTGATGGCCCACGTCCATGCCTTCGGCAAGGCTGCGCCGTCCGCAGCGGGCATCATCCATCTGGGCGCGACCAGCTGCTATGTGACGGACAACGCCGATCTCATCATCTACCGAGATGGCCTACGCTATCTGCGCGGCGAGCTTCTGAAAGTGATCGCCAACCTCTCCGATTTTGCTCAGAAGTACAAGGCCATGCCCACGCTGGGCTACACCCACTACCAGCCCGCGCAGCTGGTAACGGTGGGCAAACGTGCTTCGCTGTGGATGCAGGATTTTCTGTCCGATCTGAATGAGATCGACTTCGCCATCGAAAACATCAAATTTCTCGGCTGCCGCGGCACTACCGGCACGGAAGCCAGCTTCTTGGAGTTGTTCGAGGGTGATGCTGCAAAGATTGATGAAATGAACCGCATGATCGCTGCCGATTTTGGTTTCAGTGAATGCTTCGACGTCTGCGGCCAGACCTATCCCCGCAAGGTGGACAGCCGCATCCTGAATGCACTGTCCTCCATTGCCCAGAGCTGCTATCGCATGGCGGGCGACATCCGCCTTTTGCAGCATGACCGCCAGATCGAAGAGCCCTTCGAGAAGAATCAGATCGGCTCCTCCGCCATGGCCTACAAGCGCAATCCCATGCGGAGCGAGCGCATCTGCTCGTTGGCGCGCCATCTGATGGCCGACGCCATGAACGCGCCCATGACCGCCTCTACCCAGTGGATGGAGCGCACGCTGGACGATTCCGCCAACCGCCGCATCTCCATGCCCGAGGGCTTCCTCTGCGCCGACGCCGTCCTGCGCCTTGCCCAGAACGTGACGAACGGTCTGGTTGTAAACGAGAAGATCATCGAAAAGACAGTCCGCGAATACATGCCCTTCATGGCGACGGAAAACCTGCTGATGGAGGCCGTCAAGCGCGGCGGCGACCGCCAGCAGCTGCACGAGATCATCCGCAAGTGCTCCATGGAGGCGACGGCGAAGATGAAAAGCGGCGAGGAATGCGACCTACTTGCCCGGCTTGCCGCGGAGCCTGCCTTCGGACTTTCCGAGGCAGAAATGAATGACCTGCTCAATCCCAGCCTCTATATCGGGCGCTGCGCAGAACAGGTGGATGCGCTAACGGCAAAAATAAAGCCGCTCATCGCCAGTGTGAACCGCGAGACAGCGGAAATCAGTTTGTAAGGTGAAATGATGAACAATACCCGTGAATATCTGATGCCGGATTATTTTCCCGATTTTCATTGCAAGATGGGCGCGTGCCGCTCCGCCTGCTGCGAAGGCTGGCCGATCTCCTTCTCATTGACGGACTACTTCAGGCTGCTCAGCGTAGAGTGTTCGCCGGATCTGCGTCGAAAGCTCGACTGTGCCATGCACATCTCCGATCACCCTTCTCCGGAGGCATACGCCCAGATTTCACCGAGGTACGACGGCCAGTGTCCCATGCGGCTGGACGATGGACGCTGCGCGCTTCACGCGGAGCTCGGCGACGGCGTGCTGGCCGCAGTATGCCGCCTGTATCCCCGGGGCGTGCGCACAGGCGAAGTTCATGAATGCTCCTGTGCGAACAGCTGCGAGGCGGTGATTGAGCTTCTGTTCAACCGTCAGGAAAAGATTCGATTTGTTTCCCTGCCAATGGACTCTGAGGTGCCGGAGACTCCCTCAAGACAATTCCATTTTGAGAATGCCGGGCGAGAGCAGGAAATCCGTCTATGGTTGATTTCCCAAGTCCAGAACAGAAGATATCCGTTGCCGCAAAGGCTGGTTCTGCTGGGTGAATCTCTTGAGGCCCTAAGTCAGGCTCTGACAACAGGCAATCACCAGCGCGTAGATGCCCTGCTCTCGGGCAAAGAAACGCTGCCTGCACCGGAAAAAATCACAGTGGATCACGACCATCTGCGCTTCGGTTTGCAGGTTGCCAATCGAATGCTGGAAATCATGGATGAAAGAAGTGACAGCATCCGCGCCTACGGAGAAAAGGCGCTGCGGTATTTCGGCGAAGGTGAATCTGAATACCAGAAGTATGTTACCGCAAGCAATCATCTGGCTGAAATGATTCCGCAATGGGAAACCTGGTTTGAGCACATGCTGGTCAACCACATGTTTTTTGCGCAGTTTCCCTTCCAGGATCGCCCGGTAGATTTGATGGATGAATTCATTGCTTTGTGCGCAATCTACATCCTGCTGCGTTTTCTTTGTGTCGGTTGCATGGCCGATCAGACAGATGCAGAAAAAGCCATAGACGTTGCTGCCGCTGCTTTCCGCCTGATCGATCATACGGAATTCGACCGCTATGCCGCGCCAATGCTCAAAGAAATATGCGAATGTAAGCATATCTCCTGTATCCTGTGCTTATGATGTCTTTATAATATTTCACTTCTTCTGTCTCTTATGTTCAATGCAAATTTCTTCTGCAATTCTCGACTTCTTCCAAATTAGAAATCAGGCCGGAAGCACTGCTCAAACAATGCTCCCGGCCTGATTTGTGGTATCAACAATCTATTGTGTATTCGTATATCATCCCGTTTCTGAAGATGAATTCCAGCTTCCTGTCTCGTCCAACGACCGCCCTGTCAACCAGTGCCACAAAGTTATAAGGCTCAAACTCCATGCATTCTTCCTGCTCCTCAAGCATGCGAAGGAATACCTCAATCTTCCGTCTGCGGTCAGCTTTATCCTTTTTCTGATCCTCGATGCTGCGAATCTTCTCACTGAGCTTTTCATGCTCCGCTGCCAGCGCATCGTATTCCCGCTGATACTCCTCTTGATCCCTTCGCACCCTGGCGTTCTCTTCGACCAGCTTCCTGACGCGCTCCGCCATGCCAAGCGCCTGATCCTGCAGCCTCGTTGCGGCCCTATCAAGCTCAGATGTATCAAGCACCTCATCCAGAACCTCGCGGCAGACGTCGAAGATGGCACCTTTTTCGGCAATGACCTTCTGCATCACGCTGACGAAGGCTTTCTCCAGCTCATCCTGAGTCACATGCGGCGTTGAGCACTTCTTGTCGCCTTCGTATTTGTTGTTGCATCGCCAGATCGTACGCCGGTACTCGTCCGTGCTGTGCCAGATCTTACTGCCATAGAAGGCACCACAGTCACCGCATACGATGCGCGATGCAAAACAGCTTTTGCCGCTGTAGCTCCCTTTTAAGCTCCTTCGCCATTCCAGTTCCATCTGGGTCAGGTCGAATACCTCCGCGCTGACGATGGCTGGATGGCTGTTCTGCGCGTAATACTTCGGGATCTCGCTACCGTCGTTCACCACGAAGGTTTTCTTGATGTAGTCCGTGCAGTAGGTCTTCTGCAGGATGGCATCGCCTTTATATTTTTCGTTAGTCAAGATGCTCTCAATCGTAGATGGACTCCACCGGGCGGTTTTCTTTCTGGCCTTGGCTGCTTCGATCTCATCCTCACCAAGCAGGTTCTTGCGGGAGGGACAGGGAATACCGGCGAGATTCAGCTCTCTGGCGATGATCGCAGGGGTTGCACCCTCCAGAAACCGTCTGAAAATCGTGCGGATGATGCATGCTTCCGCTTCCACAATCTCAGGCGTTCCGTCCTTACCGCGTCGATAGCCCATGAACTGCTTGTAGGCCATCGTAACCTTGCCTTCCGCAAAACGCTTGCGCATGCCCCAGGTCACGTTTTCAGATATATTCCGACTTTCCTCCTGGGCAATGCTGGACATAATAGTCAGCAGAACCTCGCCCTTACCATCCAGCGTGTAGATGTTCTGTTCTTCAAAATACACCTCCACGCCATGCTCCTTTAGCTTGCGGATGGTGGTCAAGGTATCCACCGTGTTTCGGGCGAAACGGGAAACTGACTTGGTGATGATCAGATCGATCTTTCCGGCCAGCGCATCCTGGATCATGCGATTGAAGCCCTCACGCTTCTTTGTGCTGGTGCCTGTGATACCCTTGTCGGTATATACGTCCACGAACTGCCAGTTGTCGGTATGCTCCTTGGATTTGATATGCTCAGTGTAGTGCTTGACCTGCGCTTCGTAGCTGGTCAGCTGCTCCTCGCTGTTGGTGGAAACACGGGCATAGGCAGCTACGCGCTTTGGACGCACTGCAAATGTTGGCATGCCCGGCATGGCCTGCAGGCGCGGCGGGATCATCGTAACCGTCTTAACCCTTGTTACGGTAGGCTCATATGCTCTGGCTTCGCTCATTGTACAGTCTGCTCCTTTCTGCGCTTGCGCTGTTCCTTTGTTTTCTCAGCAGCTTTATTACGCTTTTCAGCGTCCCAGCTGTCCTTTCGGGAATGATCTTTCCAGAAGTGCTCCTCGGTATGACCATCCTGAAAAACAAACAGCACCCGATTATTCGGATGCATCTCTATATGATTGATATGTTCAAGCGCCTCCTGGTCGTCAAGCATCGGACTAATACCCAGCACGCCAGCAATCAGATCAATCAGAATCTTTTCGGGAATCTGCTTGGAGGCACAATATGCTTTTCCTCTATAGCTGAAGGTACCGCAGATCCAGATGGGCGCGGCATAAGGCGTACCCAGGCGCGTGATCTTTCGGCGGTATTTCTTTCCGCAGATGCCGCAATGGATGTGATCGCCCAGCGGCAGGTCGGAAAGCTTCTTTTCTTCCAGTTCAGGAAGGTAATCTTCCGCTTCTTCTGCTGCCTTACGGCCTCCGTTGGCTGTATAGATTTCTTTGCGTCGTGCGATTTCTGCCTGTACCGCCTCAAAGGTCTCCCTATCGATGATCGGCTCATGATCGCCGGCCACAAAATACTGCGGCAATTCGCCTCGATTGAAGAACTGCTTCTTCTCGATGTGATTGTTGGTGAAGAACTTCTGCAAGAGTAGATCTCCGGCATATTTTTCGTTTCTGAGCATCATTATAATCACACTCGCATTCCAAAGTCCGCCCTCCGGCGCGGGGATACCTTCGGCAATCAGCGTTTTCATGATTCTCACGCTGCCCATGCCGTTCAAGTACATACGGAAGATGCGTCGAACAACCTCTGCCTCTTCCGGTATGATGGTGAAATCACCGTTCCTGACATCGTAGCCGTACATCTGAAAGCCTGTAGGAATACCCTGCTCAAACTTCTTGCGAACTCGCCACTTGCAGTTTTCAGATACGTTTCGGCTTTCTTCCTGGAAAAAAGAAGCGAGGATAGAGAGCATCAGCTCTCCGTCCCCGCTCATGGTATCAATCTTCTGTTCCTCAAAGTAAACGCTTATGCCCATTTCTTT
>JAFQIF010000045.1 GCA_017397695.1 Clostridia bacterium | reverse complement strand
GGCGACGCTCCGATTCTTGTTTTTCTTCGATTGGGTTACGTTGGGGATTTAAACCCCAAAACCCAGACAAGGGATTTCATCCCTTGACCCTTCTTCGCTTCGCGGCGGTTTCAAGACTCCTTAATTTACTTTCTATCCCGAATGCAAACGAAAAAGAGACGGTTTCCCGTCTCTTTTTATATCAATCGATAGCGACCAGATGCCACTGCTGGGACATGTAGTCGCCCCAGGGTTTCTTGAGGATGATGCCGTAATACATCAGCTCGTCGCCACCGTAGGTCTTGCCGGTTGCATCGTCGCGATAGGTCAGCGCCGGATCCAGTCCGGTCAGACGCAGCAGCTTGTCCTTCATGTTCGGGATCGCCTGCGCATAGACGTGGGTGACCACAGCCTCGCGCTTGTCCTCGGATACGCTCATCCACGCTGCCTCATTGCCCTCATACGGGGAGAGCAGGCGGTAGTAGGTGCCGTAGAGCAGCAGGTGCTGAATCTCGCGCAGGCGCTTGTTGAGCGCGCGAATCTCCTCGATTTCCTTGCGCGGCAGTTTGGTCAGATCCAGCTCATAGCCGTAGGTGCCGCTCATGGCGACGGCAGCGCGGGTGGCCAGCGGCGCGATACGGCCGGTCTGGTGATTCGGCACAGCAGAGACATGCGCGCCCATGGTGCTGGGCGGGAAGACGAAGGACGTGGAATGCTGAATCTTGCAGCGCATCCAGGAATCGGTATCATCCGAGCACCATGCCTGAGGCATGAAGCACATCATGCCCAGATCGAAGCGGCCGCCGCCGCCGGCGCAGCTCTCAAAGAGCACATCCGGGAATTCCTTCGTGATGCGGCGCATCATGTCGTAGACGCCCAGAATGTAGCGATGGCCCAGCTCCTGCTGACGGTTGGCCGGCAGATTGATGGAGCCCCACATGTTGATGAAGCGGTTCATGTCCCACTTGACATAATCGACATTGCCGCGCTTGAGCGCTGCGATGATGGCGTCCACGACGTAATCGCGCACCTCATCGCGGGAGAGATCGAGTACCAGCTGGTTGCGGTATTCGATCAGCGGATAGCCGGGGACATGGATGCACCAGTCCGGATGGGCGGTAAAGAGCTTACTGTCTACGGAGATCATCTCCGGCTCAATCCACAGGCCGAATTTCAGTCCCAGTTTGTGAATCTTCTCGCTCAGGCTGGAAAGGCCGTCCGGCAGCTTGCGCGTATCGTCAAACCAGTCGCCCAGAGAGGAGTTGTCTGCGTCGCGATGACCGAACCAGCCGTCGTCGAGCACGAACAGATCAATGCCCGCGCGGCGCGCAACACGCGCCAGCTTGAGCAGCTTCTCTTCGTTGAAATCGAAATACGTCGCTTCCCAGTTGTTGATGAGGATCGGGCGCGTGCTATGGGCATATTTGCCTGTTGTGATGCGCTTGTGAACGAGCGCGTGGAACTGACGGCTCATGCCGCCCGTTCCCTCGCAGGAATAGCACAGGTACGCTTCCGGGGTTTGGAATTCCTCGCCCGGCTCAAGACGCCAGGAGAAATTGAACGGCTGGATGCCGATCTGCGCGCGGGAGATGAAGTGCTGATCGACATGCACGCTTGCCTCAAAGCCGCCGGAATAGCACAGAGCAAAGCCGAAAGCCTCTCCGGTTGTTTCGGTGGCATCCTTGCTTGTGAGCATCATGAACGGGCTGGTCTGCACGCTGGACGCGCCGCGCGTGGAGGATGTGCCCTGGTCGCCCGGAACGAGCGGACGGGTGTACATCTGGCGTTCGCGAGTCCATGCGCCGGAGAGCGTGGTGAGGTTATAATCGCAGCCCTCAAAATCCACACAGGCGCTGAGGGCCTTGTCCAGCGTCGCCGCCTTGATGCCGCGATTGATGATGCGGGCGCTGCGGGCAATGACGTCGATATCCTCATAGATCGTGTAGCAGAGCTCAACCACAATGCTGCTGATGCGGTCGCGCAGGGTCACAAGCAGGGACTGCGCCTTATCGCCGCGGGCAGAAGGCAGTCCGCCGAGGGACGGCTTTCCATCGATGATCTGATGGGACTCATACTCCAGCAGCAGTGCAGACATGCCGCTCTCGTGGACGACATGAATCATGCCCTCGCGCAGGTCGCCGGCAAACGTGGGGCATTCCATGGGCAGGAAGTCCAGCGAGGTTTCGTGAAGCGAGAAAGTCTCATCTGTCCAGATGGTGCGGCGGGAGATGAGCTCATCGCTCACGGCGCGCACGCGGCGGCCCCAGTGAACATGGATCGGATATTTGCCGCCGGCGAGGCGGAAGATATAGCTGATGCGGCTGTTGAATAGATGGAAGCATTGGGAATTCTGCTCGAAAAGGATAGACATGACAATCCTCCTGTATCGGAATGTGGTATAGAAGTGTTTATCCTATTTTCTCATATCCGCTCTTTTCGGTCAAGCGGCTGGAAACACAATCGCCCGAAATACAGAGTAGAGAATTCTTGCGGCGCTTTTTGTCATTTTTTGAGTGGACGAATCCGCCGAAAAGGTTTATGATGTACTTTAGTCAATCAAAGTCCCTCGGGGGTATACATATGCAGCAAGAAAACAAAACCTGGTATCTGCGCGGCGTGCGCGACGGTGTGCCGATCATGCTGGGCTACGCGGCCGTCTCCTTCACGCTGGGCATTGCCGCGCGCAATGCGGGCCTGACCGCATTGCAGGCGGGCCTGACCAGCCTGCTCAATAATGCGTCCGCCGGAGAGAAAGCGGGTTTCATGGTCATTCAGGCGGACGAAGGCTATCTGGCGATGGCAATCATGATGCTCATCATCAATGCGCGCTATCTGCTGATGTCCTGTTCGCTCAGCCAGAAGATTTCGCCCGAGACGGGATTGATCCCGCGGATGATCATCGGCTTTGAGGTGACCGATGAGATTTTCGGTGTACAGATGAACGTGCCGGGCATGATCAATCCGTGGTATACCTACGGCGTGATCACGATGGCGCTGCCGGGCTGGGCGCTGGGCACGTATTTCGGCGTGGTGATGGGCAATGTGCTGCCGGCCAATGTGGTCAGCGCGCTGAGCGTGGGCCTGTACGGCATGTTCCTGGCGATCATCATTCCCCCTGCGAAGAAAAACAAAGTGATTGCGGCGCTGGTGATCATCGCTATGGCGGCGAGCTGCGCGTTTGCGTATCTGCCGCTGCTTTGCGGAATTTCGGCAGGTATGCGTGTGATCATTCTGACGGTGGTTATTTCCGCTGCTGCGGCGTATTTCTTTCCGGTGAGCGGCGAAGAGGAGGAGCATGTATGAAGACGAACATCTATGTGTACATCTTTGTGATGTTTGCGGTCACGTATCTCATCCGTGTGCTGCCGCTGACGCTGATTCGTAAGCCAATCAAAAACAGATTCATCCGCTCGTTCCTTTTCTATGTGCCCTATGTCACGCTGGCAGTGATGACCTTCCCGGATATCATTCAGGCGACGACACTGCCGGTGGCCGGCCTGCTGGCGCTCATCTGCGGTATTGCGCTGGCATGGAGCGGAAAGAGCTTGTTTACCGTGGCTGTGCTTTCCTGCGTGGTGGTATTTGCCGCGGAAATGATTCTGCTGTGAGGGTAAGCGGCCATGATGAAGCTGATTGTGTTTGATCTGGACGGCACGCTGGCGGCGCTGGGCAAGGGGATTGTGCCGGATGATCTGGCGCTGCTGCGCACGCTGGAGGAAAAGGGCGCGCGTATCGCCATCTGCTCCGGAAAGCCGACGTACTATCTGTGCGGCTTTATGCGCCAGGTGGGATTGAAAGCGCCGGTGCTGGTGGGCGAAAATGGCGCAGTGATTCAGCTGGGTGTGGATCTGCCGCCCAGGGAATACCATGTTGCGCCGCACAGCGCTGCGGCAAAGCGGTCCATCCGGCTGCTGCGCGAGGCGTTTGAGCAGGCTGCGCCGGGCATGTGGTATCAGCCCAACGAAGTGGGGCTGACGCCCTTCCCCAGAAGCGACGCGGAATTTGCCGCTGTGCAGGGCTGCATCGATGCGCTTGCGCCGCAGCTCAGGGATGTGATCGTTTACCGCCACTGTGACAGCTTCGATATCACGCCTGACGGCATCACCAAGAAGAGCGGCCTTGCGCGGCTGGGCGCGCTGCTGGGTATTGCACCCGAAGAAACTGCCGCCGTGGGCGACGGCGTGAATGATTATCCGATGTTCGAGTATGCCGGACACAGCGTAGGCGTCAGCATTGGCGATGAGAGCCGGGTGGATGTGAATTTCGCCTCGGCGAACGAGGCGCTGCGCCATCTGCTTGCGCTGCTGGAACAAACTTGAAATGATGGAAAGAAAACCCCTCTCCGGTCCGTCTTATAGACAGAAACGGAAAGGGGTTTTTCTGTATGAAGAAATGGACAGCGGCGTTGATGCTTGGCATGCTGATCTGGCTGAATGTGGGCGCACAGGCGGCATCGTATACCTATGAGCGCAATGGCGATATATATATGACGATTGAGCGCTTTGAAAGAACGCTGCCGCAGGGGATGGAAGGCGCGCTTGAGCAGGCGCTGCACGCGGACGATGAAATCCTGTGCGGAACGCTGAAGAGAAGGCGGTTTGCGGCCCATGGGGATGAATGGGAAAACAGCATGCTGCTGGCTGTACGCCGGGAAGGGAAGATTCTGCTGATGCACGCCGGAGGTGTAGGCGATGAGATCCGGGTTTCGATGGAAACCGACAGCTTCCTTGGGCCGGAGCAGGCGTTTGATATCCGGGCATATCCGGACGATGAAGGGACGCTCATGGCGCATGATATCGTGGTGGGAGATGCACATTTTATCGTGAGCAGGAAAAACTACGAAGGAGAACGCTTATGGATCTGGCGATACCGGCGCGAGCAGGGGGATGGGAATACGGTGGAAATGCATCTGCTTGATGGTCATGTGGGCTGGATCGTGACGCGTGAGGGCGAAGAGAAGGACGCAGGTTACCTCGACGCTGTGCTGCCGCAGCGGTTGGCTGCGTGGACGGCGGACGCTTTTCCCAGGACGGAAGAAGAACTCAAAGCGTACATAGCCCAGCATCAGGTTGACCTTGAGCCAGATGAAGCATACATCATCGGCGTCAATCTGCGCGAGAAGCCGACAGGGAAGTCGCCGTCGTGGGGATCATATACCGCCCGCGTACGTATACTGGGCAAAGAGCAAGGCACACAGGCGCCATGGTTTCACGTACAGGTGGGCAATCTTGCCGGTTGGGTCAGCGGGCTGTATCTGATCAGGGACAATGGCATGGATTCTTCCCGGCTGATGCACGCCGCCGCAGAGATGCACGATGTGGGCAGAGCGCTGGGGGAAACGGCGCTGTATGTGATGCCGGGAGGGGAGCGCATCACCCTGCTGCCGGAGGGTACGCTTGTACATGTGCTGGCGGAAAATGGCGGCTGGCTGCACGTGGTTCTGCCGCGAAACGGACTGACCTGGCAGACGGACTGGGACGGCACATACGGCTTTGTGCGCGCAGGGGATATGGCCGTCGGACTGTCGAAGGCAGATGCGCTGTGGTAGTGACAGGATCGGAAGAAAAACGAATAGGCAGCGAAAAAGCCCCCTGCATATGCAGGGGGCTGAATGTTTGAATCAGAAGCTCTTGACGACTTCGACGATGTGCTCAGCACACAGACCGAACTGCTTGAGCAGCGGCCAGGCCGGACCGGAGTGGCCGAATTCATCGTTCACGCCGACGCGGCGCATCTTGGTCGGGCACTGCTCGGAGAGCAGCGCGGCGACAGCCTCGCCCAGACCGCCGATGATGGAATGCTCCTCGCAGGTGACGATTTTGCCGCACTCCTTGGCCGCCTTGAGAACGATTTCTTCGTCCAGCGGCTTGATGGTGCAGATGTTGATCACGCGGGCATGGATGCCCTCTTCCTTGAGCTGCGCGGCAGCCTTCATTGCTTCGTCGACCATCAGGCCGGTGGCGATGATGGCCACGTCGTTGCCCTCGGTGAGCTGCTCGCCCTTGCCGATTTCGAACTTGAAGGTCTCCTCGTCGTGGAAGACCGGGATCGCCAGACGGCCGAAGCGCAGATACACCGGACCCTCGTGCGCATAGGCGGCCTTGACCGCGGCGCGGGCCTCAACGTCATCGGACGGGCAGAGCACAACCATGCCCGGGATAGAGCGCATGAGCGCGAAATCCTCGCAGCACTGATGGCTGGCACCGTCTTCGCCGACGGAGATGCCGCCATGGGTGGCACCGATCTTCACGTTCAGCTGCGGATAGCCGATGGAATTGCGGACCTGCTCGAACGCGCGGCCGGCAGCGAACATCGCAAACGTGGACGCGAACGGCACAAGGCCCATCGTGGACATGCCGGCGGCCGCGGCAATCATGTTGCACTCGGCGATGCCGCAGTCAAAGTGGCGCTCCGGGAACGCCTTGCGGAAGGTGCTCGTCTTGGTTGCGGCGGCGAGGTCTGCGTCCAGAACGACGATGTTGTCATGCTCCTGGCCGAGCTCCACCAGCGCCTTGCCGTAGCTTTCGCGGGTAGCAATCTTCTTCACTTCGCTCATTTTGCCGCCTCCAGTTCCTCAAGCTGCGCGCGCAGCTCGTTCATCGCCACTTCGTATTCCGCGTCGTTGGGCGCCTTGCCGTGCCAGTCGACGCTGTTCGTCATATAGCTGACGCCCTTGCCCTTGGTGGTCTTCATCAGGATCGCGGTCGGCTTGCCCTGGCAGGCCTTAAAGCCGGCGAACGCCTGCTCCATCTCATCGAAGCTGTGGCCGTCGATCTCGATCACGTTGAAGCCGAACGCCGCCATCTTGTCGGAAACGGGGGCGGTGTTCATGACCTTGGCGGTCGGGCCGTCGATCTGCAGACCGTTGAGGTCGATGATCGCGCAGAAGTTATCCAGGTTATAGTGCGCGGCGAAGAGGAAAGCCTCCCAGACTTCGCCCTCGGCGATCTCGCCGTCGCCCAGCAGGGTGTAGACGTTGATATCGCGGCCCTGGAACTTGGCGGCCTTGGCCATGCCGGCGGCGACGGAAACGCCCTGGCCCAGAGAGCCGGTGCTCATATCCACGCCCGGGACGGTATTCATATTCGGATGGCCCTGCAGATAGCTGCCGATCTGGCGCAGGGTCTTGAGATCTTCGACTGGGAAGAAGCCGCGGTTGGCCAGGGTGGAATACAGGCCCGGCGCGGTGTGGCCCTTGGAGAGCACGAAGCGGTCGCGGTCCGCCCACTTCGGGTTCTTCGGGTCGATGCGCATTTCCTTGTTATACAGATAGGTGAACATGTCCGCAGCGGAGAGGCTTCCGCCGGGATGACCGGCCTTCGCTGCGTGCGTGCCCTCGATAACGCCCATACGCACATTGCAAGCGAAGACAGCAAGCTGTTGTCTTTCCTGATTGGTCATGATATTCCTCCAATTATTGATTTTGTCGGATGTGTCAAAATCGTTCAACCTCATCTATTCGTCAAAGGACATGTGTTTTCCTTCATATACAAACGATAACTTGGCGTATTTTTGACAAAAATCCTGCATATTCTCTATCGAATGCGCATGGATATCGCAGGATTATTCCACCCTGGACAAGCAGGAGGAGCTGATATAGCTTCCGCCTGCGCATCGGGCCCAGAGGCTGCCGTCCTGGGCATAGCGCCAGGCGAGCACATGTACGCGCGTACCCGGCTGGATGAAGCCGCTCAGGCTGCCGGCAGGGCTTTTGCGCATGCGCACGCGGCCGTTGGCGCTGATTACATGATCTTCGCCGGCCTCGATTTCAAAATACCGCACGGAGACATACGCATCGCGGCCCTTGAACGTGGTTTTGAAAAAGCCGTTTTTGATCTCATGGGGATTGGTTTCGATGACGTCGCCTGTATGCAGCATGCCCAGGGCAGAAGCGCCGGACGATGCCTGATTGCGTACGTTCACATACTGCCCCTCGGCGACGATACATGTAAGCGCCTGAGCGCAGGCGGCGCAGACGGCGCAGCAAAGCAGCGCACAGAGCAGAGCGGCAATCAGGGGTTTGGCGGCATTGTATTTCATGGCGATCCCTCCTTGTCTGGTGCATTGTATGAAAGGGGACCGATGAATATGCTTCACAAACCCGGCTGTAAAAAAAGCACTCCGGCAAAGGCATGGCCGGAGCGAAGACAGATGATGAATCAGGCCTGGCGCAGTACGGCTTCCCAGTCCTCAGGAAAGCCGCACAGGGCAAGATCGGCCTTGGGATATTCGGCCGCCAGTTGGGTGATGCCGCGGATCATATCGCTGTACACGCGGTGACCGCCGGCGACGGTTTTGAGCATCAGCAGGGTAGGGAAAACGAAGTCGCTGTCGTACTGCTGATATTTGGGCAGGAGGATGGGCTTGTCGTCCATGGCCTGGTTGTACAGCCTGCCGTAATGCGCGCAGATATTGCGCACATCGACGGCTGCGCCGATGAGCGCGTCCAGTTCCTGGGGCGTGAGGCGGTATGCTTTGCTGATGGCCCACTGATCGTCCTCGGTGAGGATATCAAAAAGCTGGGCGATCATGCCGAAGGAAAACAGCTCCACGGCGGCCCAGATGGGGAATTTTCCGCCGTACTTGGTCTGGTGATGGCGCACGAAGGCGAGATCGTCCTCGCGGTCTACTTCGATGCGGAATTTGTTCATCAGGCTCTTGTGCGAGCCTTGCGACTGACGGTCCGGCTTGAAATTTGCGCCGTTCGTGTAGCCGGTGGAGCCGTAGGTCATCGCCAGATGATAGGAGAGCTTGGCGCGCAGCTGTACCTCGAAAAACTCCAGCACAGGCAGAATCTGATGGCGCAGGCCCATGTCGAACTGGTAAAGATCGTACAGATCATCCAGCGAGACGCCGTCGACAAAGCGCTCGGGGTTATCCTCCCTGCGCAGGTGTTTGCCGTAGGTGGTCAGGCGGTAATAATTGACGGTGGAGAGCACGTGGCGCGCGCGGTCAGTATTGCCGATTTCGAGGTTATGCACCTCGCTCATGCGCCGCGCCTGCTCTTCATAGCTTCGCGCCGGCTTGACGGGCGCATAGGTTTGCTGGTTGTTCTTGCTCATGGCTGGCTCCTGAAAAAGAGCCGCAAAGCATACGCTGCTCTGCGGCCCTTGTCTTGCGGAATTCTGCGGATTAGTTGTTGATCTCCAGAACCTTGTCGCGCAGTTGCTTCTCGAGACGGCCAAGCTCGACAGAGGCTTCGGCGCGCTTGAGGGCGCCCTCGCGCTGGATCTTCTGTACCTCGGTGAGGGTTTCGATCAGCGCGGTATTGGCCACGCGGATGGTATCCAGATCGACCACGCCGCGCTCGGCTTCCTTCGCGGTTTCGATGGTGCCGGTCTTCAAGCGCTCGGCGTTGGAGCGCAGCAGCTCGTTGGTCATGTCGGTGACGGCCTTCTGCGCCTTGAGCGCTTCTTCGGCGTGCTGCATGCCCATGGAGATAACCATCTGGCTCTTCCACAGCGGGATGGTGTTGGCGATGGTGGACTGGATGCGCTCGGCGAGCACATTGTCGTTGGTCTGCATCAGGCGGATCTGCGGACCCATCTGCACGGAAACCATGCGGGTGAGCTTGAGATCGTGGATGCGCTTGTCAAAGCGCTCGATGAGCTGAGAGAAGTCGCTGGCGATCTGCGCATCGGCGGGATCGGCGGTTTCCTGCGCCTTGGCCAGCAGCGGCGGCAGCTCCTCCTCGCGCAGGCGCTTGAGCTTGATCTCGCCGGCGATGATGTAGAGCGTCAGCTCGTGATAGAACTGCTCGTTCTGCTTGTAGAGATCGTCGAGCATCGCGGCGTCGGCGATGAGCTGCTTCTGATGGCCCTGAAGCGCGCTGACGATTTCCATCACATTCTCTTCAACCTTCTCGTACTTGGCCTTGAGCTGGGTCAGGTTCAGTCCGGCTTTTTTGAACAGGCCGAAGAAGCCGCCCTTCTTGCCCTCGTCCACGTCAAAGCCCTTGAGCTCGGCGACCAGGTTGGTGAGCATATCGGAGATGGCGCCGGTGTCCTTGGTCTTCACATCTTCCAGGATCTTGTCGGAGAACTGGGAGATCTTCATCTGGGCGGCGTTGCCGTACTTGAGCACGGTTTCGCTGTTGCGGATATCAATACGCTCCACGAAAGCGAGAACGGCGGCCTTTTCCTGCTCGGTCAGGTTGTCAAAATTGAGGGAATCCTCTTCGGCGGAAACGGGCTCGGCCGGCGCTTCCTCCGTCTTGATCTCGGCCGGCGCTTCCTGTACGGCAGCGGCTGCCGGCGCAGGGGCAGCAGGCGCAGCCTGGGCCTCGACCGGCGCTTCGGCAGCCGGAACCGGCTCCTCGCCCGGAAGAATCAGGTTCGGGATCATGTTGTTATCCATATTGATTGCTCCTTTTATGATGCGTTCCAATTAAAATACGGAAGTTCTTGCATAAATGATACACCAAAAAGAAAGGGGTGTAAAGCTTTTCTTTGGCAGGCCAATGTGGTACAATGTTGCGAATACGGCGGAGAAACGGCGATGCGCCGGAAGCGGAGGAAGAAAACACATGACAAAAAGAGAATGGATGGCAGACGCCATTTTGGTATTGACCGCGTTCATCTGGGGTACGGGCTTTGTGGTGATGAAGAATACGCTCGATTCCGTGCCGCCGGGCGCGATTATCGCGATCCGCTATGCCATTGCATCTGTGTTGACGGCGCTGATGTTCAGAAAACATCTGGCAGGCATTACGCGCGCGGATGTGCTGCGGGGCATGGTCGTGGGTCTGCTGCTGTGCAGCGCTTACATCGTGCAGACGATCGGCCTGAGCATGACCACAGCGGGCAAGAATGCTTTCCTGACGACGGTATATGTGCTGCTGGTGCCCTTCGGCTGCCGGCTGGTATTCAGGCAGAAGCTGGGGCGGAAAAACTTTGTTGCGGCAGCGCTGATGCTGGCGGGTATCGGCTGCCTGTCCCTGGATGGCGAGAGCGGCGGACTGAATCTGGGCGATATGCTGACGCTCGTGTGCGGCGTGCTCTTTGCCGCGCACATTATGGCTGTGGACCGCTGCCAGCGAAGAACGAACACCTACGCGCTGATTGTGCTGCAGTTTGCGTTTTCAGCGGCATTTGCTGCGGTGTATGCACTGCTCTTTGAGCGCGGCATGCCGATACGCTTCGGCCTGGACACGGTGGGCGGCCTTGCGTATCTGGCGGTATTCTCCACCACCATCGCCATGAGCCTGCAGAATATCGGCCAGAGCATGGCGCCTGCATCGCATGCGGCGATTCTACTGTCGCTGGAATCGGTGTTCGGCGCGCTGGCCTCCTGGCTGCTGCTGGGCGAGACGCTGACGACCACGATGCTGCTGGGCTTTGCGGTGATCTTTACTGCATTGGTGGTCAATTCCCTGAGCAGCAAGGAAAAAGTATAACGGAATCTGCCTGAAGCGCCGGACAATGAGCCGGCGCTTTTATGATGACGCAAATGGCGGAAATGGGCGGAATCTGTCAGCTTGTATGCCTGATATACCCATGATACATTATAATCGAGGCGGGCGAAGGAAGGGAAAGCGCGCCCGCAGAAAACAAGACAACTCCATCATGCTCAGAACCTGAACGGCGCTCGCCCGGCGCGCGTTCAGGTTTTTTGTTATGGATTGTCTGGCATGGAGAAAGAGAGGAGCAAAGAGACACGATGTTTGAGGTGAACGGACAGACGATCCGGCTGAGCCGGGGCGATACGGGACTGATTGCCTTTTGCCCCGAGGAATACAAGCTCTCGGAAAATGATCGGGCGGTATTCACGGTCAGGCGGCGCAGCGGCGGCGTGGTGCTGCAGAAGGTGATTATGCCGCAGGAGGGGGTGGTTTTCGTGCCGCTGGTCAACGAGGACACGCAGAGCCTTGCGGCGGATGAGTATGAGTGGGACATCCGCATTGCGCTGGATGCCCAAATGGATGCGCAGGGCGCGGTGACGGACGGACGGGAGATTATCACGCCGTTTCCGCCGAGCGCGATGATTGTGGAAAGGGTGGTAGGCAGCATATGAAGATGACATACAGCGATGCGGTGGATGTGCAGATTGCTTCCTTTCGCGGTATTCAGGGCCCGATGGGGCCGCAAGGTCCTGAAGGTCCTCAGGGTCCCGAAGGTCCGAGGGGGCTGATGGGCCCGCAGGGAGCTGCAGGCCTGAAGGGCGAACAGGGCGAGAAGGGAGAAAAAGGCGAAAAGGGCGATCCGGGTCCGCAGGGGCCAGCCGGTCCGCAGGGTGAAAAGGGTGATCCGGGGGATTCCGGCTACGTTCTTCCCACGGCTGCGCCCGATACGCTGGGCGGCGTAATGCCTGTTGTGAAGACCGATGCGATGACGCAGGCGGTCGGCGTGGATGCAAACGGCGGTCTGTGGGCGCTGCCGGGAGGTGGAGGGAGTACTGATGCAGGATGGGAGTTTATACGCAAGGTTACAATTCCTTCTGATGCGAGCATGGATACAAGTGATGTTACTTTTACGGAAGTCGCTGTTGACGAAACAAAAAATGATTATGTTTTCGGATTCAATACAAACGATAAAGGAGAGACATTCTCATACTCTGAGATGCTTATTGTTGCAAATTCGGGAACTAGCAGTGCCTCTTCTATGTCAAATATGAGAGCAAATTTGTCCGGTAGCGCTTCGCTGAGTGCAAACAATACGATACAGATTATGCAGGGCGTTATGGGAAACAACTCAACAATTGGCATCAATGGAGCGAGAAAAGCATTCATAGTAGTACTGCAGGCAACTCCGCGCGGCGTATTAGCTGAATTTACCTTCAACCAAGGCAGTGTATTTAACCAGCTTTATTCATCCCGAGAGCTTCAAAACTCATCGGCGCTGTCTTCTGGAAAAATCATCGGCTTTTCTGTGATTGCGTATAGCGAAGAAAAAGGATTTTGCGCAGGTAGCACGTTTAGTTTTTACGGGAGGAAATAAGGATGAAAGAAAAGAGAATCTGGAAAAACGGTGTTCTGACTATCCAAAAATATACATCCGAAGAACTGGCCCGGATGGAAGAAGACGCGCGCAGGGCAAAGCTTGAGGAGGCGTCCCGACCGCTGACAGACAGCGAAATCCTGCGCATCGACATGCGCTGGCGCGTCAACGGTCTGCCCATCGACAACGCTACGGCAGGCCGCATGATCGACTGCTTTCCGACTCGCGCAGAATTCTGCGGTGAGGGAGAGCTGATTGCAGCAGGTACGCGCATTCGCGATGACAATGATTCTTCCGTCATCTGGCGGGCGAACACCGATCTATGGAACACGGAGGAAAACAGTCCCCGATACGCACCGACGCTGTGGGAGCGGGTTGAATACCGCGATGGAATCCGTGTGGCGCCGCAGGCATTTACCAGCACCAATGCTGCCGGCATGGGCGAATACATGTGGTTTGGCGGCGAACTGTGGAAGAGCCTGATGGATGGCAATTGCCATGAACCGACGGCGGAAAACGCGCCGTGGGAGCGAATGATGTAAAACAGAAACGGCGTCCGAACGCAAAGGCTGCGTTCGGACGCCTTTCTTTTTTGCTTATTTTTGATACACGGTCTGCTTTGATTTAAACAAAAAGGACATCCTTTGTTAGGATGTCCTGTGGTGCGGTAGATGGGACTTGAACCCATACGTCATACAACACACGCCCCTCAAACGTGCCTGTCTGCCAATTCCAGCACTACCGCGTATTCAATTGATGCATCTCAGATGCAACGGATTTATTATATTCAAAAAGCCCCCTATTGTCAATACCTGTTTTCAAAATTTTGATAAAGAAGACGAAGCCGGAAATAAAACGGATGTCTCAATCGTCTATTGGGCAGGCGGAAAGAAACCGCGGATGCATGCACACGGAATGTAAAGAAATGCTTGCATGCGGCAGAAAAATGAAGTATGATATAGATTGATTGATTATATGAATGATCGGGCAGTGTGCCCGCTTGAACCAAAAGGAGGTGAAGGCTTTGTCTGAGAGCAGACAGCCGCACCGAAGAAGGAGGCCGCAGGCGCTGGTGCAGATCCCGGAGGAGGAAGACATCCTTTCCGGACAGACGCAGGAGACGCCGCAGCCCCTGAAGGAAAAGGCGCAGGAGATTCCGCCGGAGATGCATCGCATCGTGGTGGAAGAGGACGACGCGCCGGAATGGATGGTTTCTGCCAGCCGCGTATCGGGCGCAGCCGAGCGCCGCGGCGCGCCGGCGGCAAAGCCTGCGCTGCAGGAGGAAAAAAAGAAGCCGGAGCGGATGCCTGAAGAGGGCCGCGCAGGCGCAAAGATCAGGCAGGCCGCAGCGCCTGCCGCTGCAGGAACGGCCCGGGAGCCGGGACGAAACGACGCGGGGAACCGGACGCGCCCGGTACAGGCGAAAAAGAGCGCGCCGCGCAAGATGAGCAAAAAAGCCATCGCGCGTCGCAATGCCAGAATCAAAAAGACCATATTTGCCGCTGTGGCTGCGGCCGCGCTGATCACCGTTCTGGTGCTGGGCGGAATCGGCGTGGGGCGTCTGGTGGATATCAAAAAGACGCTTGACTACGGCAAGGACGTATTCTATCAGAATATCTTCGTCAACGATATCCCGCTGGAGGGAAAGACGCTCGACGAGGCCAGGGCTGTTGTCACGCAGCAGGTTTCCAGCCTCGTGTCATCATGGAAGATCACCCTGCGCACGCAGGACGGCCGCAGCTGGGACATTACCGGCGACGACCTGAAGATGCAGTATGATGTGGCGGATCAGCTCGATCAGCTCTGGGCGATTGGCCATATGGGTTCCTCAGCGAACCGCTATGAGCAGGTGAAGGCGCTTAAGGAGACGCCGGTGATGCGCTATACGACGCTCACCTACGATCTGTCCAGCGTCAATCAGATCCTGACGCAGATCAAAAAAGAAGTGGATCAGCCGGCGGTGAGCGCTACGCGCATCAACGACAGCTCGAAGTGGCCGCCGTTTTCCTATACGGATGACGTGCCGGGCCGCGAGCTGGATATCACAGGCCTGAACGAGCGCATCTGTGCCATGGTGGATAAGCTTGAGTCCGGCGTGGTCGATCTTGCGCCGACGGTCGTGCAGGCGCCGGTCACGCGCAAATACCTTGAGAGCCAGATCGTGGAACTGAGCAGCTATGAAACGGCGATCGGCGCGACAAGCGATCCGGGCCGATTCATCAATATCGAGAACGGTACCCAGCGCTTTGACAAGCTGATCATCAAATCGGGCGAGCAGGTATCCTTCAACAAGGTGGCCGGAAAGCGAACCTATTCCAACGGCTACGCGGATGCGCCGGAGCTGGCTTACGGCGATTACCGCACAGGCGTCGGCGGCGGCATCTGCCAGGTATCCTCCACGCTGTACAACGCGGTGGTGAACGCGGGTCTGGAGGTCAAAACACGATACCAGCACTCGCTGTCCTCCAACTACGTGCCGCTGGGCCTGGACGCCACGGTACAGGATGACCGTCTGGATTTCGTATTCAAGAATACGACCAGCTCGGATATTTACATTTCCACCGAGTACTATAAGAAGAAGGGCTACTGGCATACGAAGTTTACCATCCACGGCAGGCCTGATCCCAACGGCTACAGCTACAAGCTGGAGAGCGAGGTTGTGGAGGAAATTCCGGTGCCGCAGCCGACGTATATCCCCGACAAGAATGCGGAGTATGTCGTCTATGACGACGAGATGAAGCAGACCAGCGACGGCCATGTGGGCTACGTGGTGGATGTGTATCTGGTGACGATGGATTCCAAGGGGCTGGTGATCAGCCGCGAAAAGATGTACACCGATACCTATAAGGCCACGACGCCGAAGATTTACGTCGGCGTGACACCCAGAGAGACGCCGGTGCCGCCGGGCTACGGGCTGTATGACTGAGCCGGAAAACACGGATGAAAAGAAAGGGGCGCGTTTTACAGATGAACGCCAAACGAAATATGAGAACCCTTGCCGCCGCAGCGCTTGCGCTTGTGCTGGCGGCCAGCCCAGCTGCCGTGCTGGCGGCGGAAACCTCCGCGCATGTGCCGGGCAGCGTGGCTGAGCAGGAGACTGTGGAGCGCGTGCCTTCCTTTAAGGATGCGCAGGCGTACCGCGGTGTGAGCATCAGCAACAAGTGGCTGCGCCAGGCAAAGCTGGGCGGCGTGATGTACAATCTGCGCCTGCATACGCCCATGGGCGACGAGGTCACCTTCCGTGAGATGCTCAGGGCTGCGCCCTCGGATGTGGATTACATGTGCCTGTATCTGCAGGCGAGCAAGCGCGACGACATCATCACGCTGCAGCTGGATCAGGGCGCGATGGACGCCCTGAAGAACCTGGGTATCGTGGAGATCGTGGTGGCGGATCTGGACCGCTACGTGCGTGCGCACTACATGGTTTCCGATCTGCAGGCCGTGCGCGATGCGCTGACGCTGGAGGACGCGGAGCAGCTGTGTGTGAGCGGCGAGGATGCGCCGGTGACGGTGGTCAGCGAGGATGGCGTGCGCCGTCAGATCAATCCCTGAATCATTGCGGCGCGGACGGCGCGGGCAAGGGCCCAGCTGTCCGCGCCGTTTGTGTATCATTCGGGCGGGCTGGACGACATTGTAAACCGGGTCAGCTTGCGGCGAAAAACAAATCATGCTATACTGAATTCACCAAAACAGATTGCAAACGGGCGGGAGGATGAAGAATATGAAGAGGGTTTTTCTGGCATGTCTGCTGACAATGCTGCTGCTTTTTGTGCCTGCCATGGCCGAAGAAGAGCCGGGCGTGGTGGTGCAGTCTTCCTGCAATATTGTGCAGTCGGGCGATTATTATCTGGTGTACTGCTTTGCGCAGGTACACAACAATTCCGATCAGATCATCTGCCTGGACGAAGGCACGTATCAGCTCTCCAGCGGCGAACAGCTGCTGGCGATTGACGAGGTATCCCAGCTCTGGCCGTATTTCCTGGCCCCGGGTGAGGACGGCTTCCTGTTTGATATCGTCTCCTTCGAGCCCAACGAGGACGGCGTGGTCGTGCCCAATGTGACGGGACTGCATTACCAGATCAAATACATGACCATCGACCCGAGCTACGCGGGCGCGCAGCTGGAAACCCAGGCGCAGATTCTGCTGGACGAGCGCAGCGGTGAAATGACCGTCGTGTGCGAAGTTGCCAATACGACGGACGTGGACGCCTATGATGCGGCTGTGGTCTTTGGCCTGTATACCGACGGCGGCCAGATGATCTATGCAGACGGCATGAATCTCAAGGACATGGGCATCCCGGCGGGCGGCAGCGTGCTCGTGCGCTTCAAGGTGGACGATGCGCTGGTGGAGCAGTGGCACAGCTACAATGCGCTGCCGGCGCATGTGCGCACGAACGCCATGTTCCGCAATAACGAAGACTGATCGCTGCTGGCAGAAAGGAAGCTTATGGAAAAAAGAACAATCCGCTCCGGCGTGCCGTTTGCTGCGGCTGGTGCTGCGGTGCTGGCTGTGGCCGTTGTGCTGGGCATCGGCTCCCTGTTTAGCTATGTGATCGCGGCGGCAGCGGGCGTGCTGGGCTTTGCCGCCGGGAAAAAGGCGTTTCCCGATCGCGAGATTGAGGTGGAGCGTGCGCCGCAGAGCGGCAGCGCCGAGGTGGACGCGCTGATTGCCGAGGCGCGCGCACAGCTGGACGCCATCGCGCAGGCAAATGAGGCGATTGCCGAAGGCCCGCTCTCTTCGCAGATTGCGGATATCGAAAATACCTGTCGTGCAATCCTTGTGCGCCTGGAGGAACAGCCCAATATGCTGGCGCAGCTGCGCACGTTCCTGCGCTATTATCTGCCGGCTACGCTCAAGCTGCTGCAGGAGCGGGCCAAGCTCGAGGACGAGGTGAACGCGGGCCAAAGCGCACAGATCGCGCAGAAGATCCGCGAGGCTATGGGTCAGGTGCAGACGGCGCTGCACAGGCAGCTGGATGCGCTCAACGAGTTCCGATTCATCAATCTGGAGAGCGAGATGGATGTGCTCGCCGACATGCTGGCGGGCGACGGTTTGCTTGCCGGGGAAGAGACGGAGCAGGCGCAGCCGGGCGAAGCGCCGGCTGACGATCCGTTTGCCGGTCTGTTTGCGCAGGGGGGCAAGTGATGGGCGAGTTTTCGCAGTTTGCTCTGGTGCCTGAGCAGGGCGTCGTGCCGGAGATGGCGCAGCTGAGCGAAGAAATGCGCGGGCGCATCCGCATGTTGGCCGCCAGGCTCGATGTGCACGACGGCGCGGCGGTGCTGGGCTTCGGCGCGCGTGCGCAGAAGGAAATGGGCACGTTTTCAGATATCGCGCTGGCGCAGATGCTTCGCAAGGATATGGGCGATCTGAGCGGCGTGATGCAGGAGCTGTCTGGACAGATCAGAGCCTGCTCGTTTACGGCCGAGGCCAAGGGCTTTTTCAGGAAGATGATGGGCGGTGCGGCCAGGCTTGGCGAAGTGCGCGCGGTCTATGAAAAGGCGGAGCCGAAGATCAACGCCTGCGCGGACGAGATGACCGACAGACGCGTGGCGCTGATGCGCGACAGCGCGCTGCTGGACCGGCTTTATGAGCGCAACGAGGCGCTCTACCGTGAGCTGTGTTCGCTGATTGTGGTGGGCGATGAGGCTGTGCGCCAGGCAAAAGAGCGCGGCGAGGACGCGCATGTGATTGCCCGGCTGGAACGCAGGATGGAAGACCTGCGTGTGACGCAGCTCTCGAGCACGCAGCTGGCGGCGCAGATCCGCATGGTGCAGGCGAGCGACAGCGTGACCTGTGAAAAGCTCAAGACGGCGCTGGAAGTGACGATTCCGCTGTGGAAGAGCCAGATGGCGGCGGCGCTGGGCCTCGCCCGCGCGACGGATACGCTCAGTGCGCAGCGCAGGTTTGATCAGGCGGCGGCGCGGAATATCCGCGCGGGCGCAAAGGAACTGCGCGCGCAGAAGCATGCATACGCCAAAGAGGCTGCGCTCAGCGACCGAGAGCGCGCAGAACAGACGGCGGATACGCTGCTTGCGGAGCTGGAAAGCATTGAAGCCGGGCTGAAGGCGCAGCAAAGCGCCGCCGGAGCCTGAACAGGTAACTGAAGGGAGAGATTGTTCATGGCCGCAAAGGCACAGAAAAACACAATGGGCCTGAAGGAAAGGCTTTACAATCTGCCGCAGGCAGCGGGCATTGCGATCATGGCTGCGCTGCTGGTGATTTCGTTGTTTGTCGGCAATTTTCGCGCGCTTCAGGGCGCAACGCCCAAGGATTTTATCCGCCAGGGCGATGTGAAGAGCATCCTTGAGGATCGCATCGACGCAGCGATGAACGCGGCGATGGTTGCCGAGCGCGCCGGACTGGATGTGCAGGCCGTGCGCAACACCGCCAAGGCGCTGGAAGACGCGAAGAGCGCACGCGATATCAGCCGTGCGGATCAGGAACTGGCACAGGCGGTAAGCGCGCTGACGACAGCACCGCTGCAGGGCGAGGACGCGCGCAGCATGCAGCGCGCCGCAGACGACTTTGCCGAGATGGGCAGCTTCCTGCGTCAGGAGGCGCGCGCCTATAACGAAAAGGCCGAGAAGGCCGAAAAGCTCTATGACGGTCTGCCGACAAGGTTTGTGCTGCCCGAGCCGGATGTGTACGAGGGCATCTGATCGCAGCAAAGAAGAATTAAGAGTGGTGAATGCGGTGCTTGGCTGTCTTGTGATGATTGTGATGCTTGGTCTATTTGGTATGAATCCAGTACTATTCAGCATCGTGTTCGCCGTTTTGATCATCTGGGCTTTGTGCGAGAGCGGATCGTCAGGCGGTTCGTATTCGGGTTCCTCCGGCGGTTACTCTTCCCATAGCAGCTATGGCGGCTCTGTCGGCGACAGGCGGCATCAGGAACGCCGCGAGGAAAACTGGGCGCGATCCAACGAAAGACGCCGGCAGCAGCAGGCGGATTTTAAGGCGTACCGCTCGTCGATGAACAACGTCACCAAGCGCGCGGCGGACAGCGGTGTGAACCTTGCAGGCAGCCGAAACCGCAGCGGCAGCCGGTCGGGGTCATCCTCCCGCAACGCTCGCAGCTCTGGCTTTGGCGGCGGAAAATCACGCGGCGGCGGTGGCGGCCGCAGTTTCTGACCAGGATGCAGAAAGGACATATTGTCATGAAGAAGCTCGTTTCGTGGATGCTGGTGCTCATGCTGGCGCTGTGCGCCTGGCCTGCGCTGGCGGATGTACCGGATAAGCCGAAGGAATTTGCCTATGCCTACGACTTTGGCGCGGATGTGCTGGACGCAAACGACATGGCGACGATCAGCAAGTACGGTCAGGCGCTGGAAGAGGCGACCGGCGTGCAGGCGATCGCGGTGGCGGTCAACTTTCTGGACGGCATGGACCCGGCGGATTACGCGACGGACCTCATCAACGAATGGGGCGTCGGCGAGAAGGGCGAAGATAACGGCGTGGTCGTGCTGCTGGCGCGCGGCGACCGCCGGATTCAGATCGGCACGGGCAAGGGCATCGACCGTACGCTGTCCGGCAGCGCTTGCGGCGAGCTGATAGACAGACATATCGGCTATTTCGCCAATAACGATTTTGACGCGGGCATGATCGCGCTGTATCAGGATGTGTGCCTGTATGTCGCCAGGGCCAACGGCAAGACGCTGTCCTTCGGCGGCGATTCCGGCGCATACAGCGCCGGACTGGTTTACGGTGCGGACCATGCGTATTATCCGGAAAAAAAGAGCGGCGGCTTGTTTGACGGCCTTCTGGGTTTCATCTTCCTGTATATTCTCGTGAGCGTGATCTTTAACGCGATTACGAAGGATAAGGGCGGCTGCTGCCTGAAATGGCTGCTGCTGGGTTGGCTGTTTGATGCGTTCAAGAGCAACCGGAATCATCGGCGTACGCCCCCGCGCCCGCCGATGGGAGGCGGCTTCGTCGGCCCTCGGGGCTTTGGCGGTCCGCGTCCGCCGATGGGCGGCAGTTTCCGGGGCGGCAGCCCGCGCAGTTTCGGCGGCGGCAGTTCCCGTGGCTTTGGCGGCAGTGGCCGTGGTTTCGGCGGAGGCGGCTTTGGCGGTGGTTCTTCCCGCGGCGGAGGCGGCGGAAGAAGCTTTTAATGCGTCACGGCAGGGTGGTGCAGAGCCCCGCCCCTACGGACGGAATCAGGAAACAACCGAATATCCAACCACGCCTTTCGCGAAAGCGGGAGGCGTTTTTTGTGCTATGCGGCTTCAAGTGGGCGTGAGGCGAAGTAGGGCCAAGGAGCTGTATCCCTTGCAGGGGTTCGGAGACAGTGATCCCGATCATACTTTGCCAGTTCTTTCTGCGCCTTGCGTTTGAGGCGGGCATGAGCTATAATATTTTTGCAGAAAAATTTAAATTTCCCGGATGAAAACACGCAGTTCATTCGTTTATATGAGTAAGAGGCAGGAAGTGAAAACATTGGATGAAAGCGTGAGCGCACAGCAAAATGCTGTGCAGTTTGAGACGCTGTATGAGCAGTATGCTACGGACGTACTGCGCATGGCGTATTTTTACCTGGCGGACCGGCATAAGGCCGAGGACGTCTGCCAGGATGTATTTGTCAAGCTCTATACGCACGGGCATACGATTGAACCCGGCAAGGAGAAGGCGTGGCTTTTGCGGGTGACGGTTAACTGCTGCCGTGATCTGTGGCGCGGCGCATGGCTCAAGCGCGTGGTGCTTGGCGCGCCGACGCTGGAATTGATCCCCGCGCAGGATGAAACGATTGAAAAGCGGGAGGAGAAAGCGGAATTGATGCGCGCGGTGAATAAGCTGCCGTCCGTGTTCCGCGAAACCGTTCTGCTGCATTATTATCAGGGATTGGGAATTTCTGAAATCGCACAAATGCTGGATCTTCCGGAAGGGACGATCTCGAGCCGCCTTTCAAGGGCAAGGAAGAAACTGGAAGTCCTGTTAAAGGAGGAAGCGACAGGTGATTGATATGAAATCGCTCGATCAGCTGGGGCCGGTGGCAGATGAGATGCTGGGCGGCCTGCATGCGGACGAAAGCATGCGACTGAGAATTAAACGCGCTGCGGCACAGCCGCAGCATACTGCCAGAAAAACGACGATGAAGCGCTTGGCGCCTGCGTTGTGCTGCGCGGCGCTGGCGATTGCATGCGTAAGCGCCATGGCGACGAGGCTGAATCCGCCGGCAGACGATGCCAATACGCCGGCTGCCGCATCGATGGATCAGCCGCTGATGATCGCAGCAGAAGGCGGCGAGGCCGTGGCCGTGGCGATCGATACCATTGCGGCGGGCGAGGAAGCGGCCTTTGACGGCGGCGAACTGATGGCCGGCCTGGGCGACGGCGCAGCTGTGCGCAGCGCGGCGCCGAAGGCGCAGACGCTCTTTGCCTCCGGCTCCGGCGATATTCCGCTGGTGAGCGTGGGCGGCGCTGTGTATCAGATGCTGGCAACGCCCAAGGATGTGGGCGGCTCGCTGCTGGGCGGCGAGATTGGCAGCGTGAAGACGCATGAGGCGCAGCCGTCTCTGGCGTCCGGCGACGCGATGCGCGCAGGCTTGTCCAATGTGGCCAAGGAAGGCGCGGCGATCTATGCGCTGCGCGGTATGGACGAAAGCTGCGTGGTCGCAGCGGAGGTGGACGGCAGCATGCGCTTGTTCCAGCGCGTGAGCTACGCGGGCAAGGGCCCGTCCGGCGCGAGCCTGGAGGATACCTTCAGCGTGCGCGGCAAGGTAAAGAAGGCGGAGCTCTCCGGCGTAGGCACGCTGGAGGGCGAGGCGGCCAACAAAGCGATCGCTGTACTGCTGGACCAGGCTGTGCTCAAGAGCGCAGATGCATCCGCGCGCAAGCAGACGCTGACGGTGACGCTTGACAGCGGCATCAAGCTGCAGCTGGGCGTGTCCGGCGATACGCTGTGCGGCTGCGGCGGCTGGAGCTGTCCGGAATTCTTCGAGGCATTCGAAGCGGCGTTGTAAGCGGGCTGCGTTTGCGGCAAACATTCCCCGAAAAACAAAAGGCTTTCCCAAATTGGGAAAGCCTTTTTGCTATGCGGATTGAAACCGCCGCGAAGCGAAGAAGGGCCAAGGGACGATGTCCCTTGTCGGGGTCTGGGGCAGACACCCCAGCGTTTTCTCCCGTTCTTACAGCAGCGCCTTGACGCAGGCGATGATCGCCTCATCCTTGGCGTTGGCGAAGAAGAGCTCCTGGAACTTTTCGCCCGCGATGGCGCCCTTGACCAGCTCCTGATCCAGGCCGCTCAGGCAGGTGGGCAGATCCTTGAGGGTATGCGCGCGCACGGCGTCGAGGATCTTCTTGTTGCGCTGCTCCGGCACCACGCGCTCGCGCGGATAGCCCAGACCATGGCCAAAGCCGAAGAGCTTTTCGAAGATGTACTCCAGATTCAGCTCGCCGCCCCAGCCGAAGCCCTTGGCGAACGGAAGCGCAACGGCGTTGCCGTCGTTGACATGGGCGAAGGTGTAAGCGTCAACCGGGTCCTCAACATGGCCGCAGATGACGTTCGGGAAGCTGTTCAGGGCGAGCATGGCGCCTTCGCCGGTGCCGCAGCCGGTGATGACATAGTCGGCAGCGCCGGAATTCAGCAGGATCGCGCCGAGAATGCCCACCTGCACGTAGGTCAGCTGAGCCTCGTCCTGGGCGGTGTACATGCCATAGTTGTCGACCACATGGCCCATCGGCTCCACGACCTTCTTCAGGGCGGTCAGGATCAGCTCGTTCTTGGCAGCCTGGCTGTTTTCGTTGATCAGAGCAATGCGCATGGAAAGTTCCTCCTTTATGTCAGCGTCGTCGTATACAAAACATGTATACAAGCACATCGTTTACATTAAGAGTACCGCGTACGCAGGAAAATGTCAAGGAAAAATCAGCTGTGAAGCAGCCTGGCGGGAATGCGGCGCACAGCGCGAAGGAGCATGGGCCCCAGCGCCAGGCAGGAGACCGCCTCGCCCGCGGCGACGGAGAGCATACACAGGGGCAGCGGCAGAACAGGCGCATAACCATAATGCACGACGGCACCGACGATCACGCCGTTGAAGAGCACGGGCATGAGCGCGGCAAGCGGCAGATTTTTGCGCAGAAGGCGCGTACACACGGCAGCCAGCAGGGTAGCCAGCGTGCCGAAGACGATATCGAAGATGGTCGCCCCGCCCAGGATGTTGGAAAGCAGGCAGCCAATGGCCAGTGCAGGCACTGCCTCGGGCAGCAGTACGGGCAGCAGCGTCAGCGCCTCGGCGATGCGGATCTGCACTTCGCCGTAACTGATGGGGGCAAGCAGCAGCGTGATGGTCGCGTAGAGCGCGGCAATAATCGCCCCGCGCGCGAGCGCGCCGGTGTTGGTGTTGTTCATGGATATCCCTTTCCGGGGGACGGACTTATGCGAAAAATAAAAAAACGGCATAAGGCCGTCGTGAAGGCGCAGAGTCCCGCGTCTTCGGCCCATAGTTTTGTTTAAGGACTGGATGGTTTCGAACAGTCCATGCAGTTGTGCACAGGCATTATAGCAAAGAATCGCGCCGGATGCAATCCCCGGGAATTATCTGTTGACGAACGGCGCAGCATGGTGTACTCTTAAGAGGAAATATTATTCACGTAAGATGACCAATACATGAATCGAATTGACGAAGAGGAGCGGGAATCATGACGCTGCTGGAATACCGTATTTTTCATACCGTCATCGAACAGGGCAGCTTTGCCCGCGCGGCGCAGGTGCTGCATCTGACGCCCAGCGCCATCAGCCACGCGGTCAGCTCCATGGAGGAGGCCTGCGGCTTTGCGCTGTTTGTGCGCGGCAAGGGCGGCGTATCGCTCACGCGCAGCGGCGAGGCGCTCTATCCGGTGATCCGCCAGGTGCTCAACGCCGATGAGGCGCTCTCCCAGACGGTGGATGAGCTTAAGGGCGTGCAGCGCGGCACGGTCAAGATCGGCGCGTTCAACAGCGTATGCATGACCTGGCTGCCGCAGATTGTGACGAGCTATAAGCGCCAGTATCCGGGCGTGGAGATCGAGATCTATCAGGGTACGTACGCGGACGTGATCAACTGGATCAAGACCGGCGTGGTGGACCTGGGCTTTCTTTCGACAAAATCCACCAAGGAACTGCACGTGCATCCGCTCTATCGAGACCGGCTGATGTGCGTGGTGCCCAGAGGATTTCGCACGAATAAGCCGGGCGTGATCTCCGTGGAGGAGCTGCATCCGCATACCTTTGTCGTGCAGGACGACTCCACCGACGCCGATATTCAGGCGTTTCTGACCAAGTATAAGCTCAGCGTTCGCGCCAGCTGCCGCGTGGTGGACGATCTGTCGACCATCGCGATGGTGGAAAGCGGCTTCGGCATCAGCATTCTGCCGGGTCTGCTGCTCAAGCGCGCGCGCGGCGACGTGGATGTGTATCCCATCGAGCCGATGGAGTGCCGCGAATTCGGCATCGCGGTGCAGAATCCGCAGATGATGGCGCCTGCCGTGCGGCAGATGGCAGCGCATATCGAGGCATATGCTGCGCAGCGACGCGCGGAGGACCCGCAGACGAACAGGGGCTTTGAACCCGCGCGCTACTTTCTGTAAGACGCTGAGTGACAACGTCACTTTACAGTTCATACATCCCATGCTATCATAAGATTCATTCCGGCGGGGCATGCCCGGCCGATGCGATAAGGAGAGATGATCATGTTTTCCACGTTGGATATGCATATTCTGGAGATTCTGTGCGAGGATGCGCGCGTGAGCACGCGCGAGATGGCGGTGATGACCGGCAGCGACGAGACGCAGGTCAAGGCGGCTATCGACAGCCTGCGCGCGGCGGGCGTGCTGGTAGGATATCAGACGCTGATCAACTGGGAGCGCACGGACCGCGAGTTCGTGCAGGCGGTCATCGAGGTGAACGTGGTGCCCCAGCGCGAGAAAGGCTTTGACGCCATTGCGCAGCGCATTGTGCAGTACGACGAGGTCAAGTCCCTGTATCTGATGAGCGGCGCGTATGACCTGATGGTGCTGTGCGAGGCGCGCACGCTCAAGGAGCTGGCTTCGTTTGTGCACAGCCGTCTGTCCACCATCGAGGGCGTGACCGGCACGAGCACGCATTTCATGCTCAAGACCTATAAATACGGCGGCATGATCTTCGACGGCGGCAGGAGCGACAGAAGGCAGGCGGTGATGCCCTGATGCGGTACGAAAGCGTCATCAACAAGCGGGTGGCGGATGTGCCGCCCAGCGGCATCCGTAAATTCTTTGATATCGTGCGCCAGATGCCCGACGCCATTTCGCTGGGCGTGGGCGAGCCGGACTTTGTGACCCCCTGGTCCATCCGCGATGCGGCAATCCAGTCCATCGAGGACGGACAGACGCAGTACACCAGCAACTGGGGCCTGGATACGCTGCGGGAGAAAATCGCGGCGTATCTGCGTATGCGCTACCGCGTGAGCTACAGCCCCAAGGATGAGGTGCTGGTGACCGTGGGCGCGAGCGAGGGCATCGATCTGGCGATGCGCGCGCTGGTATGCCCGGGCGATGAGGTGCTCATTCCCGAGCCGAGCTATGTCAGCTATGCGCCGACGGTAACCTTTGCCGGCGGCACGGCCGTGCCGGTGAAAACCTATGCCGAGGATTGCTTTGCGCTCACGCCCGAGGCGCTGCGTGAGGCGATCACGGATAAGACCAAGGCTTTGATTCTGCCTTATCCCAATAACCCGACCGGCGGCGTGATGACGCGCGGCCAGCTGATGGAGATTGCCCGTGTGCTTGAGGAAACGGACGTTGTGGTCATTTCCGATGAGATCTACTCCGAACTGGTATACGGCGGGCATGAGCATACGGCATTTGCCTCCATTTCGGGCATGCGCGAGAGAACGATCACGCTCAACGGCTTCTCGAAGGCCTTTGCCATGACCGGCTGGCGCGTGGGCTATGCCTGCGGCCCGCGGGAGCTGATCGCGCCGATGTTCAAAATTCATCAGTTCACCATGCTCTGCGCGTCGATGCAGGGTCAGGTGGCAGCCGACAGGGCGCTGGGCCGCGCATTTGAAACGGGATTTGAGGATGTGCGCACGATGGTGCGCTCCTACGACAGGCGCAGAAGGCTGATGGTGGAAAACCTGAACGACATGGGTCTGGACTGCTTTGAGCCGCGCGGCGCGTTCTATGTGTTCCCGTCCATTCGCAGCACCGGCCTGACCAGCGACGAATTCTGTACAAGGCTGCTGGAAAAGAAGCAGGTGGCCTGTGTACCGGGCACGGCGTTCGGCGCGAACGGCGAGGGACACATCCGCTGCTCCTATGCCACCAGCCTGGAAAACCTGACCGAGGCGCTCAAGCGCATTCGCGAATTTGTTGCCGAGCTGTAAAGCGCGATTATGGAGCAATTGTGAATCACCCTTGAACCATCCGTGGCAATTTGCGTAAGCTGTTGCCTTTTGCGACCTCAATGGGGTATAATTGTAGCCATGGTTTGAATCGCTGAAGCGATCAATATAGGGAAGGAATGAATAGCTATGATGAAGAAGCTGATGGCTCTGCTCATGGCCGCGATGCTGATGCTCAGCAGCTTTGGCGCGGCTGTGGCCGAAGAGGCGGACGTCGTGCTGGCGACCGCATATGACGGCGAAGTGAGCGTCATGATGTCTGAGGTGAAGGCGGAGTTTGACGAAATGCTCCAGGCCTACATCGCTTACTATGCGCAGTACGGCTATGAAATGGACGAGTACGACACCGAGTTCCAGAACTCCGTTGCGCAGGAAACCGTGCAGATGAAGCTGAGCCAGAAGGTGGCTGAGTACCACGCGAACGCGACCGGCTACGAGCTGACGCAGGAAAAAGATGAGGCCTATCAGGCTGAGGCGCTTGCCGCACTGGCCGAGATGATGGAGTATTACGCCCAGATCCTGCCGCAGTACGGCGTGCCGGCGGATCAGATCGAGGAAATCTCCAAGGCTGAGCTGGAGGCTGCGGGCTATACCTACGACACCCTGTACGAGAGCGCCAAGCTCAAGGGCGTGCTCGATCACCTTTATGCGCTGGGCACTGAGGGCGTGGCGATCACCGATGATGAGGTGAAGGCTGCGTTTGACGCCAAGGTTGCCGCGCAGAAGGAAACCTACGACGCGGATGTGGATGCGTTCATCAGCGCCTATATCACCGAGGAGGAAATCCTCTACACGCCGGAGGGCGTGCGCCTGATGCACTGCATCTATATTGCACCGGAGGCCGAGGAAGCTGCTGAGACCGAAGAGACTGCCGAACTGGCGGGTAAGGCCAAGGCCGACGAGGCGCTTGCCAAAATTCAGGCGGGCGAGGACTTCGCCGCTGTCATGGAAGCCTATAACGAGGATGACTCCACCCCGGAGCAGATGCTCATCGGCTATCCTGTTTCCGAGGGCACCGGCTCCTACAGTGAGGAATTCAAGGCCGGCGCGATGGCGCTGGCGAGCATCGGCGACGTGAGCGATGTGATCGTGACCGACTACGGCTATTTCATCCTCAAGTATGCGGCAGATCTGACTGCCGGCGCTGCGGACTTTGAGCCGCGCAAGGAGGCTGAGACCGCCGAGGCGCTCACCAACAAGCAGAACGATGCGTACTCTGCGTATATCGACAACATGATCACCGAGGCGAACACGATCATCAATGATCTGAGCCCGATGTTCAACATCTTTGTGGCCGAGAGCGTGGAGGCGACTGTCGCTTACGCGAGCGTTGCGGCCGAGACCGCGCTGACCGATATGCCGGCGGGCGACGCCGTGGCCACCCTGGCTGCTGGCGCGACGCTGGATGTGCTGGGCAGGATCGGCATCGACGGTGAGGAGTATGCTTTTGTTGCCGTGCCGGGCACTGCCTTCAAGGGCTATGTGAACGCAGCGGCGATGACCGAGTGTGACGAAGCGACTGCACTGGCTGCGGACAATACCGCGCTGGCGACGGCCAACGCCGTCGAGGCGAAGCTGCCGACCTTTACCGTCGCCATGAACGACGGCTCCCTGGTCTACGGCGAGCTGTATCCGGATCAGACGCCGGAATCCGTGGGCAACTTCGTCGCGCTGGCGAACAGCAATTTCTATGATGGCCTGACTTTCCATCGCGTGATCCCGGGCTTCATGATCCAGGGCGGCGATCCGAACGGCGACGGCACCGGCGGCCCGGGCTATTCCATCAAGGGCGAGTTCTCTGCCAACGGCGTGGAGAACAGCCTGAGCCATGTGCGCGGCGTGATTTCCATGGCGCGCTCCAGCGCGATGGACTCTGCGGGCAGCCAGTTCTTCATCATGCATGCGGACAGCGATTATCTTGACGGCGATTACGCCGCGTTCGGCATGGTGCTCGGCGGCATCGAGACGGTCGACCTGATCGCCTCCCAGCCGACGGGCAGCTCCGATAAGCCGAAGGTCGACCAGACCATGCGCACGGTCTACGTCGAGACCTACGGTCAGGAGTATGCCTTCACCAAGCTGGAGGACTGATCCCATATTTCCAGAGCGGCTTTCGGGCCGCTCTTTTTCTGTGCACTGCTTTGTGCTATAATGATGGACAGCGAATGGAAGGGGACGATGCCATGAATGAGATCACGATGTTTGCAGCGTGTGCGTTTGCGCTTCTGGCGGCATATGTCCTGCACGGCGGCTGGCTGGCACACAGGTGGGGCGTCGATCCGGGCCGCAAGACGCCGGCCGCCTTAGGCCTTCCGGGCGGAAAGAGAAGAAGGAGCGGCGGTGCGTCGGCGCTTGTGAGCATAGCTTCGTGCCTGTGGATGGCGCTGTGCCTGTATCTGTATGTATGGGATCTGAATCCATACAAGCTGCCGATGGGGATTCTGGCGGTGGTGCTTTGCGCGCTTGCGTGTGCGGCGCTCGGCTTTGCGGCGCTGTTTGTCAGCGTGCGCACGGGCGATGATCTGGCGCAGGCGGCAGGCCAGGAGCTCTTTCCGGCGGCGAAGGATGCGCTGTATATTCTGGCTGCGCTGACTGCGCTTGTGCTGAGCGGCATCATTGCAGCGCTGCTGACCGGGAATCTGAAGGAGTATATGATGCCTGCCTACGGCGCGATTGGATGGCTTTCACTGAGCGTGATGGGGGCGTCGCAGCGCATCGCGCCGGTGATTGGCAGCGAGCAGCACATGAAACCTGCGGCGTACGGCAGCGCGGTGTGCGTGGGCGTGATCACGCTGGCGATCTGCATGGCGGCAGAGAAGACGGATTTTGTAGAATCCTCCTGGTGGACGGCGGCAGCGATTGCGATCATCCTGATCGCCTTTGTGTATCCGGCATGCCTTGCAGGGGATGCGCTACGCGCCCTGTTCAAAAGCCCGCTGCCCAAAAAGAAAAGGGCGCCGGACTGGATATGGACGCCTGTGTGTCTGGCTGCCTCTGCGGCGCTTGGCCTGCTGTGCGGCGAGTGGCTGCTGCTCTGTGCCGTTGTGTCCGGCTCTGCATATGTGCTGCTGGCCATGGCAACGTGCACGAAGTGGTTTTACCGCATTGGACGCGGACTGTTTTCCAGAAACTGATGCAAATAAAAAACGCTCCCAGCCGGGAGCGTTTTTTTATTTCAGAAATTACACGCCGAACTTGGCATTGAGAACTTCCGCGGTCTTGCGGGCGACATCAGCGGTCAGGCAGGCGCAGCGGTTGATGCGGTCCGGATTGCTCATGTCATAGTTGATCTGCGGAGCAGCGGTGAAGAACTGCAGCAGGGAATCGGCGCAGTTCGCGGAACCCGGAACAACCTGGGCAACCGCCGGCGCGGAGCCGCGGTCATAGGTCGGCAGGGTGCTGGTCTTGTACCAGTCGATAACTTCCTTCAGGCAGGCCTTGGAGTCGGCAGACTCGCAAACCAGGCCGATCACCGCAGCGGCACCGCCCAGGCAGCCGCACAGGGAGTTCTGGCCGTAGCCAGCAGCGCCATTCTGGAACATCTTGACCGGGAACTCGGTGTACGGAGCGCCAACGGTCGCGGCCAGAGACTCAACCAGACCGGCGACGACGCCCACGCAGCAGCCGCCCAGCTCGGAGAAGCGCTTATAGGCCAGATCGGCAACGGCTTCCGGATCGAGCTTGGCATAGGTGTACGGATGAACCGGAGCTTCGGCCATCACGCTCATCGGGATTGCGGTGGCAACAGAGGCGGCAACGGCGACCTTGCCGACGTTCTTCAGGAATTCGCGACGGGACTGCATCATAGCAATATCCTCCTCATATTTCTCAAGTTACATGTATTATACCCCTTTGACAACGATCTGTCAATAATCCCCTAAAAATTACAGGGAATTCCTAGCTGAGTGGAGGAGAATGAGAAATAGCGTTTTGCGTGTGCGGCGCACTGTGCTATAATAAGCAAAGAGAACACGGGGGGAGGAATACGCCATGCCAAAGTGGACGCAGCAGCAGCACAGCGCCATCGCAGACAGGGGGCACAGCCTGATCGTCTGCGCGGCGGCAGGCTCGGGCAAGACGGCCGTGCTGGTAGAGCGCATCGTGCAGCTGGTGAAGGAAGGCTGCCCGATCGACAGCATGCTGGTGGTGACATTTACCAACGCGGCGGCGGGCGAGATGCGCCAGCGCATAGGAAGCGCGCTGGAGGAAGCGGCAGTCGAGCGGCCGGAGCTGGGCGTGCAGGCGATGGCGCTTTCGCGTGCGAGCATCTCCACGCTGCACAGGTTCTGCGGCAATCTGCTGCGCGAGCACTTTCAGGGGCTGGGCGTGGACCCGGCGTTCCGCATCGGCGATGAGCAGGAATGCGGCGTGCTGGCGGCGCAGGCGATGGAGGACGCGCTCTACGCCTGCTACGAGGCGGGCAGCGATGACTTTATGGCGGCAGACCGCTGCTTTGAGCAGGAGACGCTTGCCGGGCTTGCGCGTACGCTGTATTCCTTTATGATGACCCGCCCCGATCCCTGGCAGTGGCTGGATGCAGCGATTGCCGCCGGCGGCGAAACGGCGGATGCGCTGAGCACAGGCGCGGCAGCGCAGCTGCTTGTGCGCGAGGCAAGGGAGCAGCTGCACGAACTGGAAACAGATGCGAATGAGACGCTGGCCCTGTGCACGATGCAGATGGGGCCGGCACAGTATGCGCCCGCCTGCGCGCAGGATGCGGCGCTGATCGGCGACCTGCTTGCCGCGGCGCAGGACGGCTATGCGGCGCTGAGGCAGGCGCTGATGCAGCTCAGCTTCGCGGCGCTGGGCAGAAAAAAGAAGACGGACGTATGCGACGAGGCCATTGCGGAAACGGTAAAGAGCAGGCGGGAGAGCATGAAGAAGGCGCTCGCTGCGATCAAGGAGCTCTTTGCCGTATCGCCGGAGGATGCTGCGGCAGATATGGCGATGACGCAGGGGCCGCTGCGCGGCCTTGCCGAGCTGGCGCGCACATACGACGCGCTCTATACGGCGGCAAAGCGCCAGCGCAATCTGATGGACTTTAACGATCTGGAGCACCATGCGCTGCGCGCGCTCAGGAGCGACGCGGTCTGCTGCGCTCTGCGTGAGCGCTACCGCTATGTGTTTATCGATGAATATCAGGATTCCAGCGCCATTCAGGAAGCGATCGTGGGCAGCTTTGCGCGCGAGGATGGATTGTTCCTGGTGGGCGACGTCAAGCAGAGCATCTATCGCTTCCGTCAGGCGGAGCCGACGCTGTTTCTCAGCCGCGCCGCGCTGTACGACCGCGAGGATGTGCAAACCGCACGGCGCATCGACCTGCAGAATAACTTTCGATCCCGGGCGAATGTGCTCGCCGGCGTGAACGCCGTGTTCGAGCGGATCATGCGAGGCGATGTGACGGAGATTGAATACGACGCACGCGAGCGGCTGATTCCCGGCCTGCCGGCGCGGGAGGACGATCCGCCGGTGGAGCTGCATATTCTCTGGCGCGGCGAAGAGGACGAGCGCGTCGAGGAAGAAGCGCAGGACGCACAGGACGAGCACGAGCTGCAAGCGGTGGAGCGCGAGGCGCTGATCTGCGCCAGGCGCATCCGGGAGCTCGTAGGCACGCCGTTTTATGATGCAAAGGCGGGCGGAGAGCGGCCGCTTGCCTATCGCGATATGGCGGTGCTTATGCGCGTGGCGCGCGGCACGGCGGCTTTGGCGGCGGATATCCTGAGCAAGGAAGGCGTGCCCGTGTTCTGCGATGCGGGCGAAGGATATTTTGATATTCCGGAGATCCGCGCGATGATGGCGCTGCTGACTACGATTTCCAACGGCGCGCAGGATGAGGCGCTGCTCGCCAGCCTGCGCGGCCCGGCGCTGGGGCTGGAGGAGAGCGAACTGGCGGCGATTCGCATCCATACGCCGGATACGAAAATCCCTTACCACGAGGCGGTGCGCCGCTATCGCGAGGAGATGGATGACGCGCTGGCGGCCAGGCTGCGTATGTTCGAAATGCAGCTGCAGTCCCTGCGCCTGTGCGCGCGCCATCAGGGCGTGGACAGGCTCATCGAGCGTATCTATGCCCAGACGGGCTTCCTGGCGCAGGCGGGCGCGCTGCCGGACGGCGCGGCCAGGCAGGCGAATCTGCATCTGCTGGTGTCGCGCGCGCGTGCGTTCTGCGCATCGCAGGGCGGCTCGCTGCATGCGTTCCTGCGCTATGCGGCGCGGCTGAAGGCTGGCGGCGATTCCATGAGCGCCAGCGCGATCGGCGAGAGCGAGGATGTGGTGCGCATCATGACCACGCACAAGAGCAAGGGACTGGAGTTCCCGGTGGTCTTTGTGCTGGGCATGGGCAGGAAGATGAGCACAAGAAGCCAGAATGCGCCGCTGCTGCTGCATGCCGGATTGGGCGCGGGCCTTACCTGTGTGGATACGCAGCTTGGCAGCGAGCGCGATACGCTGCTGCGGAAGGCCATCCGCCTGCAGACGGCGCATGAACAGCTCGCCGAGGAGATCCGCATTCTGTACGTGGCGATGACGCGCGCAAGGGAGCGGCTGATCATGATCGGCGAAGCGAATGTGCGCGCGCTGGATGGCGCGTGGCGGCGCGCGGATACGGCTGCCGGATTGCGCGCGATGCGCTCGCCGCTGGATATGGTTTGTCCGATGCTGCTGGAACATGGCGCGGCGCTGACGATCGGCGGTGAGGAAGTGACAGCTGGCGCGTCGCGCTGGCACGTATTTGCGCACTATGACGGCGCTTCTGCGCACAAGGGCGCGCGCAGCGAGGAGGCCGTGACGCGACTGATTGCCAGGCTGGAAAATACGCCGCTTGAGGACGAGGCGCTGCTGCAGCTGCTCAGCTTCGCGCCGGGCAGCGCAAGGGCTGCCGTGCGCAAGACGACGGTGAGCAGCGTGATCCGCGACGAGAAGCGCGCCGCGCAGCGGGACGAGGATGAGACGCCGCTGCGCAGGGATACGGAAATCATGCGCCTGCCGCGCTTCATGCAGGAAAAGAAGATGACCGGCGCACAGATCGGCACGGCATTCCACAGGATGATGCGCATGCTGGATCTTGACGCGCTGCGCCGGACGACGGATCTGGCGGGCGAAGCTGCGCGCCAGAGCGCGCAGATGCTGGAAAACGGCGTAGTGACGCAGGCGGAATATGACGCTGTGCCCACGCGTATGCTGGTGGAATTCTTCGCCTCGCCGCTGGGCGTGCGTATGCTCAGAAGCGGCCGCACGGAGCGCGAATGGGCGTTCACCTTCAGGAGAGAAACGCCGGCGGGCGAAATCCAGCTGGTGCAGGGTGTAATCGACTGCTGCTTTGAAGAAGACGGCGGCTGGATCCTGCTGGACTATAAGACGGATTCGCCTGCGGATATTCCCGGCGCGATTGCGCGCCACAGGCCGCAGCTGGATATCTACGCCCAGGCGCTGGAAGCGATCACGGGCACGCGCGTGAAGGAGCGGGTGCTGTATCTGGTCCGCGCGGGCGCGGGCTACGCCGTATAAGGGAAAATCCGGCGTGGAAGCAGGGGTTGACAAACGGAAAAAATGGGCGTATTGTAAACATGGGTCCGGACGGTGATTGGTCCGGATTGACTGAAAAGCAGATCAGAAAGGTGTGAAAGACGTGGACGATTATCCCAGTAGCAATGCGGGCAATCCCCGAGAACGTCAGGCGCTGTGTGCGCTGCCGGCCGCGTCTTTCCATGTGTAAGGCATAAAAGGAATCTGCGCGGATTGGTATGAGCACACGGGCCGTGCATCGGCATGCATATGGAAAAGGATATGTATGCCGATACGGCCCGCTTTTTGCGCCGTTTTTGAGGAAAGCGCCTGCATTTTCGACCTGAAACGAAAATGTGAGGAGGGACTCCGATGGAGGATGAATTCCGCAAGGACTTTGAAGAGCTGCTCGCGATGATGGATTCGGGCAAGCTGCAGGATTTCAAAAAGAAGGCTTATGAGTGCCTGCCGGTGGATATCGCCGAAGGGCTGGAGGAGATTGAGGACGGCGCACGGGTGATCAAGCTCTTCCGCATGCTGCCCAAGGACATTTCTTCCGACGTGTTCTCTTACATGAACAGCGATCAGCAGCTGCTCATTGCCCAAAGCGCATCCAACGCCGAACTCAAGGCACTGGTTGACGACATGTTCTTCGACGATACAGTTGACTTTCTGGAAGAAATGCCGGCCAACGTCGTCAAGAAGGTGCTGCAGAATGCGGACGAATCCACACGCAAGCTGATCAATCAGTTTCTGAATTATCCGGAGAACAGCGCAGGCTCGCTGATGACGATCGAGTACGTGGACCTGCGCGATTACTTCACCGTGCGCAAGGCGATGGACTATATCCGCCGCACGGGCATCGACAAGGAAACCGTCTATACCTGCTACGTCATCGACGAGCAGCGCCGCCTGGTGGGTCAGGTTTCCCTGCGCAAGCTGATCATTGCGCCGGAGAGCACCTATATCCGCGATATCATGGATACGAACATCGTATCCGCGACGACGACGGACGACCAGGAGGTTGTCGCCGAGGATTTTACCCGATACGACCTGACCTCCATCGCAGTTACTGATAAGGAAAACCGTCTGGTGGGTATCATCACGATCGACGATATCGTCGACGTCATCCAGGAAGAGAACACCGAGGACATCAAGAAGATGGCGGCTATTATTCCTTCCGACGAGGAATACATGGACGCCGGCGTGCTGCATCTGGTGGCGCACCGCCTGCCGTGGCTGATGATCATGATGCTCTCTGCAACGCTGTCCTCCACGATTATTACGCATTTTGAATCCGTGCTGGCGGGCGCCGTGGTGCTCACGGCGTTCATCCCGATGCTCACGGGTTCCGCCGGTAACTCCGGCAGCCAGACCTCGGTCACGATCATCCGCAATATGGCGCTGGGCGAGGTGGAACTGGGTGACTGGCTGCGCGTGCTGTGGAAGGAGATGCGCGTGGGCCTTGTTTCCGGCGCAGCGCTGGCGGCGGTCAATATGCTGCGCATGCTGATCTTTGATGGCGTGGGCCTGATGATCTCTGCTGTGGTGTCGGTTACGCTGCTGTTTGCCATTGTGCTGGCGGCGTCGGTGGGCTGTCTGCTGCCGATGGGCGCGAAAAAGCTGGGCCTGGACCCGGCGGTCATGGCCAGCCCGATGATCACCACGATCGTGGACGCGGCTGCGCTGCTGCTGTATTTCATGATCGCGTCGCTCATGCTGGGCCTGTAAAATGCATAAGAATAAAGAGCGCTCCGTTTTCGGAGCGCTCTTTCATGTACATCCGCTTATTTGACGAAGCCGCGCAGCTTCTTTTCCAGGTCGTAGCCCTGCATATAGGCGTCCATGGCCTCGGCGACCATCTTGCTGTGGGCGACGGCCTCTACAACCGTGCGCGCGCCTGCGACCACATCGCCGGAGGCGAAGATGCCCGGGCGGGTTGTGCGGCCGTATTCATCGGCTACGAGCAGACCGCGGCGGTTGGCCTGCAGGCCTTCGGTCGTCTTCACCAGACGGGAACGCGGACCCTGACTGATGGAGATGATGGTGCTGTCGGCCTTGTAGAGCTCCTGCGTGCCGGGCACGGATTCCATCGCGCCGTCGCTGTAATGCGCAACGTCTTCGAAGATAACGCCTTCGTCCACGATTTCTACGGGCTTCTTGTTGTAGAAGAACTTGACGCCTTCCAGCACAGCATAGTCAAATTCATGCCTGGAGGCGGCTACGGTATCGCTGATCGAGAAGCAATTGACATAGCGCACGCCCTTGCGCAGCGCCGTGCGGCATACGTCCATGGCGGCGTTGCCCGCGCCGATGACGTTGATCGTCTCGCCCAGGCGGTAGCTGTCCGGATTGTTGAGGTAGTTGATGCCAAAGTGCACGTTGCCCAGCGTTTCGCCCTTGATGTGCAGCGTATTGGGCTGCCACACACCTGTGCCGACAAAGATGGATTTGTAGCCGTCGGCGAAGAGATCATCGATGGTGATCGCGCCGCCGATGGTCGTATTCGGGCGGACCTTGATGTCCTTGAGCACCAGATGATGGAATTCGAAATCATCGAGCACGGACTTGGGCAGGCGGAAATCCGGAATGCCATAGCGCAGCACGCCGCCGATCTTGTCCTTGCCTTCAAAGATGGTAACCTTGTAGCCCTTGCGCGCGAGGATGACCGCGATGGTCAGGCCCGCGGGGCCGGAGCCGATGATCGCCACGCGCATGCCGTTGGATTCTGCGGGCCCCTTGTTCATCTTGTGGGAATAGGTGCTGGAGATGTAGTTTTCAATGGAAGAAAAATGCACCGGCGCGCCCTTGCGGCCCAGCACGCAGTGGCCCTCGCACTGCTTTTCATGGTTGCATACCAGAGAGCAGACGGTGGTCAGAGGGTTGTTTTCAAAGAGCATGCGGCCTGCGTCGTCCAGCTTGCCGGCGAGCATCAGCTGAATGACCTCGGGAATCGGCGTATGGATCGGGCAGCCGCGCTGGCACATGGGATTTTTGCAGTTGAGGCAGCGGCGTGCCTCCTCCAGAATATGAACAGACATGAGATTCGTCCTTTCGGTTTGTGAATTGATTGATAAATGATAAATTAATTATACGCCTTTTGCGAAAAAGAATAAAGAGAAAACTGCAGGAAGAGGAGGAAGCGGCTGACTGACCGGACGGAAAACAATTAGCACTCTCACGAAGAGAGTGCTAATTCTGTATTGACATTCCCTGACATTCGCGCTACAATACCTTCTGTTACAGGGATTAACTACTGTTTTTGACTGACAAAGGAGGTTTATATATGAATCCGATTACCGGAAGCGTGTCCATTGACGCGCAGAATATCATGCCCATCATCAAGAAGTGGCTGTATTCCGATAAGGATATCTTCATTCGCGAGGTGGTATCCAACGCCTGCGATGCGATTACCAAGCTGCGCATGGTCGATTATAAGCTGGCCGAGGGATGCAGTGTGCGCGTGGAGGTCGATAAGGCGGCGAAGGTGCTGCGCTTCATCGACGACGGCGTGGGCATGACGCAGGAAGAAGTGGAGCGCAACATCAATCAGGTGGCATTCTCCGGCGCCAAGAGCTTCCTGGAAGAATATGCCAAGGATGAGGACAAGGAAAACAGCGGCATCATCGGCCATTTCGGCCTGGGCTTCTATTCCGTGTTCATGATCGCCGACAAGGTAACCATCGATACGCTGTCCTTCCGCGAGGGCGCTGCTGCCGTTCGCTGGGAGAGCGAGGACGGTATGGCCTTCACCATGAGCGAAAGCGAGCGCACGACCCGCGGCACCACCATCACCCTCTATGTCAACGACGCCGAGGAGGAGTTCCTCAACTACTGGCGTGTGCATGAGGTGCTGGACCGCTATTGTTCCTTCATGGCGTATCCGATCTACCTCAAGGAGATCAAGGATGAGGACGTGAAGGTGAGCGGCGAGGGCGACGAAGAGAAGACCGAGGAGAAGGCAGAAATCCCGATCAACGATGTGGCCCCGCTGTATGTGAAGGCTCCGCAGGACTGCACGGACGAGGACTACAAAGCGTTCTACCGTAAGGTATTCCATGAGTACGACGATCCGCTGTTCTGGATCCATCTGAACGTGGATTATCCCTTCAAGCTCAAGGGCATCCTCTATTTCCCCAAGCTCAAGGAGCAGTTCGGCGGCATTGAGGGCCAGATCAAGCTCTACTCCGGTCAGGTTTTTGTTGCAGACAACATCAAGGAGGTCATTCCGGAGTTCCTGATGCTGCTCAAGGGTGTTATCGACTGCGCGGACTTCCCGCTGAACGTATCCCGGTCCTTCCTGCAGAATGACGGCTACGTCCGCCGCATCTCCAGCCACATCACCAAGAAGGTGGCCGACAAGCTGACCGGCATGTTCAAGAACGAGCGTGAAAGCTATGAGGGCTTCTGGCCGGATATTCATCCGTTCATCAAGTACGGCGTGATGCGCGACGAGAAGTTTGCCGAGCGCATGAAGGACTGCCTGCTCTTCAAGACCACCGAGGGCAAGATGCTCACGCTGGATGAATACAAGCGTGCGAATGGGGAGAAGCTGGAAGACAAGATGGTCTACACCTCCGATGCAGCGCGTCAGGATGCGGCTATCCGCCTGTTCACCGAGCGCGGCATCGACGTAGCGGTGCTGGAGCACGCCATCGACGTCAACTTCGTTTCCTATATGGAATACAGCGCGGGTGCGGACAGTAAGTTCCGCTTCTGCCGCGTGGACGCGGAGCTGGACAGCCTGACCAGCGATGAGGCTGCGGACAGCCTGGACGGCGAGAAGCTGACCGGCCTGATCCGCGAGGCTGCGGGCAAGGAAGACCTCGAGGTGAGCGTGAAGCCGCTGGCCAATGAGAGCATTCCGCTGATGCTCATCGAGGACGAGCAGACCCGCCGTTTCAATGACATGGGCCGCCTGTACGGCCGCAGCGAGTTTAATATGCCGGCGAAGTATTCCGTTGTGCTCAACAGCCGCTCCAAGACGGTAAAGAAGCTGGCCGAGCGCGAGAAGGACGCGCGCAGCCTGCTGCTTACCCGTCAGCTGTTCGATCTGGCAGAGCTCAGCCGTCAGCCGTTGGAAGCGGAGAAGATGACGGAGTTCATCCGCCGCTCGATGGAGATCGTGGAGATGGCTGCGCAGCTGTAATTTCGGTTGCGGCTTGACAGGGATGAACGAATTGCTTTATAATATATGGGTCTTCCGCGTGGAGACCCATATTTCTGGAGAGTTGTCCGAGCGGTTGAAGGTGCAGCACTCGAAATGCTGTGAGGGTAAAACCTCCTAGGGTTCGAATCCCTAACTCTCCGCCAAATTAAAAACCATCCCTTTATGGGATGGTTTTTTATTACCTCGAAAGAGTTTTAGGCTCAGACGCAGCAGAAGTATCGTTATTACAGTTCCGCCAACTCCTGCTGATCGATGCATGTGATTCCCTGAGCCAGCAGCGCGGCGGCGGCCTTCTCCACGTCCTGCACGTGGAAGATCATGTATGCATGCTCTGTGCTCTTCCTGGCAAGGAAAGCGTACATGTATTCCACATTGACGCCGCCATCCGAAAGCACCTTGAGCACGTTGTTCAGT
>JAFQIF010000044.1 GCA_017397695.1 Clostridia bacterium | reverse complement strand
CGCACAAGAACCGCCATCGGCGGTTCTTTTGCATTAGAGATAGAAAGATACGTAAGGGATACGTTGGGGATTTCATCCCCAAACCCCTGACAAGGGATTTCATCCCTTGACCCTTCTTCGCTTCGCGGCGGCTTGAAGCTGCCTTAATGAACTTTCTATCCCCAAAGCAAAAGAACCGCCGCAGGCGGTTCTTCTTTCCTTGTGCGCTTACTTCTTGTCGTAGGAGCCGCACATGCTCTCGTCGCACTTGCCGGAGTGGCAGTTGCAGTTCGGGCGCACGTCGATGGACTCCAGCTCGCACACATTCTTCGCGCTGTGATGGCGGCAGGTGGAAACGGAGCAATGAATGGTCTGGTTCATGATAATTCCCTCCAAGTCATGTTCTGTGAGCATTCGCTCGATGCTATTGTGCCCGCCTGCTCGCGGATTATGCTTCCATATAATTTTCGGCAAGCCGCATTGCAAAGCAAAGCGATAGAGGATATAATGAACGTGACACTTCATTTGCATTTTTGATGGAACAAAGGAGATTTGTTTATGGAATATACGACGCTGGGCAAAACCGGTCTGAAGATTTCCCGCATGGGCTTTGGCGGTATCCCGATTCAGAAGGTGGACGTGCAGGCTGTGCGCACCCTGATGCAGGCGATGGCCGATCAGGGCGTGAACTATATCGATACTGCGCGCGGCTATACCGTGAGCGAACAGTATATCGGCGAGGCGCTCGAAGGCCTGCGCGACAGGTTCGTGCTGGCGACCAAGTCTATGGCGCGCACGAAGGAAGCGATGGAAAAGGATATCGAAACGAGCCTGAAAAACCTTCGTACCAATCATATCGAGCTCTATCAGATTCACAATCCGACCCTCACCGACCTGGATGCCGTGACCGCGCCCGGCGGCGCGCTGGAAGCGCTGATGGAGGCTAAGGCTGCGGGCAAGATCGGTCATATCGGCGTGACGGCACACATGGCGACCGTGTTTGAGCGCGCGCTCTCCATGGACTGGGTGGAAACCGTGATGTTCCCGTACAATATCGTGGAGACACAGGGCGAAGCGCTCATGCGCAGGTGTACCGAGCAGAATGTCGGTTTCATCGTCATGAAGCCGCTGGCCGGCGGCGCGCTGGAGGATGCGACGCTTGCGATGCGCTTTATCGCGCAGAATCCGGACGTCTCCGTCGTGATCCCGGGCATGTACAGCGTGGACGAATTGGAACAGAACCTTGCCGCCGCGATGGATGCTTCGCCGCTGAGCGAGGAAGAGCTTGCGAAAATCGACGTGATCCGCAAGGAACTGGGCACCCAGTTCTGCCGCCGCTGCAATTACTGCCAGCCGTGCAGCGCGGGCATCGGCATCAGCGGCATCTTCGTGCTGGAAGGCTATCTCAAGCGCTATGGCCTGGGCGACTGGGCGAAGACGCGCTATGCGGCCATGGGCAAGAAGGCAGGAGACTGCATCGGCTGCGGCGTGTGCGAAAGCCGCTGCCCGTATCAGCTGCCGATCCGCGATATGCTTGCGCGCTGCAAGGAAGAATTCGGTGCGTAACGCCCGGGAGCAATGGTCATGATGAAGAAAGTCAAATGGATTCTGTTTGCCATGCTCTGGGCTGCGCTGCTTGCGCCCTTTTTCCTGGGCGCGCCGGGCGCGCATCCCGCAACGGATGATTTCACATTCGCCGTATACACCCATCCGACCTGGGAGGAAACCGGCAGCATTCTGCATGTCCTCAAGGATGCGCTGAGCTATACGCTGCGCACCTGGCGCGACTGGCAGGGCACGGTTACGGGCGTGCTCATCATGGCGCTCAACCCGGCGGTGTTCTCGCTGGAGCACTACTGGGTGCATGCGCCTGTGCTGCTGGCGTTGCACCTGGTCAGCTGGTTTGTGCTGTGCGCGCATGTGCTGGGCAGGCGGCTCGGGCTTGCGAGCGGGCTGTGGCTCAAGCTGTATCTGCTGCTCTCGGCGATCAGCCTTATGTTCCTGCCGGATATTGTGGAGGGCATTTACTGGTTCAACGGCGCGTGGTTCTATACCGGCGCACAGGCGGTTGCGCTGATTACATTGGTGCTCTGCGACCGCTTCAGCGTCAGCACGACGGGAAAAAAGCGGCAGATTGCGCTGGGCGTGCTGTGCTGCGCGCTGCTGGCGCTGCTTGGTATGGATAATTACATCACCGCGATGATGACGGTGGCTGCGCTGTTTATGATGACAATGCAGCGCCTGTGGGCAGCGATGAAGACCCCGGCGGCGGGCATGATCGGCCGGATCGTATACAGCCCCGCGGGCGTGATGGCGGAGGAAACGCGCGAATTCGGCGGCCTGCGGGAGAAAGCGCGCCAGCGCCGCGCTGCGCTGCGCACATTCCTGCTGCTTGCGCCCATCGGTGTGGGCCTGCTCATTTCCGTGCTCGCGCCGGGCAACCATGTGCGCATGGAAACGGACGGCGCGCACCAGGCAGGTACAGAATATCTGATCGCCTCCATCCTCTGGACGATGCGCGACGCGCTGGGCTATTTTGTCCGCTTTGTGATCAGAACGCCGCTGCTTGCGCTGCTCATCGCGATGACGCCGTCGCTTGCCCGTGCGCTGGATGGCATGGAGGAGCGCGCCTGGCGCACGCCGCCGATTGCGATCACCGTGCTTTCGGCGTATCTTACGCTCTGCGCGATGATCATTCCGCACATGTATTCCTCCGGCTACGCCGGAAGCGGCCGTGTGGTGAATATGTATCATCTCTACGTGCTGCTTGCCGTGCCGGCGGCGTATATCCTGATTCTGCTGCGGCTGAAACCGCGCACGCGCGCAGAGCTTTCCGACGCGATGACGACGAAGACCTGTGCCGTGCTGAGCATCGCTGCGCTGATCGTCTGCCTGGCGCTGGGCCAGGGCGGCAACTATGCCAAGCTGGTGCGCGATCAGCACGACGGCACGCAGGACGCCTACATCGCTCAGGTGAAAAACGAATACGCGCTGTGCGAGGCTGCTGGCGCGGAGGATACCGTGGAGCTGCCCGCGTGGACGGTGCAGACCATGACTGGAAAATCCACCGCCTACACGGATGAAACCATGTGGACCAACGAGGCCATGGCGCAGTACTTTGGCGTGAAGGCGGTCCGGGTGATCGACCCGAACGCCGCCGACAGCGCGCAGGACATGTCCGAACCGGACGAAGCGCCGCAGGAGACTGCGGAAAACATCCAATAATCAGCATGCGCGCTGCAGATATGCGGCGCGCTTTTTGTTGCCCCGCAGCAATGGCATGGGAGAAAACGGTTTTTTGTGTAAAACATGTGTCACAAAACGATGTGAAAGGGTATTGCAAACGAAATATTACAACAATTTAATGTAAAAAATGCTGAAAGTATTTGAAATCGAGCGGTTGCTATGTTAAAATATGGAATGATGAAATTTGCACTTTTCCCCAAATAACGATTAGGAGAGACACACATGAAGAACAAGCTTATCTTGGCTCTGGTTCTGCTGATGCTGCTCGTGGCGACTGTCGTTACGGCCAGCGCCGCCAGCTATCAGGTCATCGAGCCGGCGGGCTCCGGCACCAAGTATCCGGTTGTCTTCGTGATGCCGGAAGACGGCTACACGAACAGCAAGGACAACACGCTTGCCAAGCTGCTTCAGAGCGCGATCAAGGCGGGCAAGGGCATGGATATGCTGATCGTCCTGCCGAGCTTTGAGAAGGGCGAAGACCTGCACGCCGAAGTGGATGCGATGATCGCTGAGATCGATGAGAAGTATTCCACCACCAAGAGCAGCGCGCAGCGCGCCATTATCGGCACGAAGGATGGCGGCTATCTGGCCTATGCGCTGGGCATGTTCGACAAGGACGGCAAGGTCCCGGCGAACGGCAATTTCAGCTTCTTTGCCAGCGTGAACGGCAATATGCTCAATAATGGCTGGTATTCTGTCTATGGCGACCTCTATAAGAAGATGACCGCTGCCGGCACTGCTGCCTTCAAAAACCGCTTCAGCTACTTGGACGCTCCGGTGGGCGGCGTGTGGACCAATCAGGAAGGCTCCACCGCGGATATGGCGCACTGGATTGACGGCAACTCTCTGGGCGGCGATGTGGTTGAGGCGACCATCCGCAATCTGAAGGATGGCGACAACGAGGACATGGATGACTTCATGGTCGAGTCCGCCAATCGTATTGCCGACCGCATCACCAACTGGGTGTTCTCCTCCGGCGCTGCTACTGGCAGCATCTCTCTGGAGAAGACGGTTCTGCTGGCCAGCGAGGGCAATGCCAAGGTGAATTACACCGTCAAGCTGACCGATGCGCTGAGCAGCTTTGTCAACGGCGATGTGGAAATGAAGATCGTCGTTTCCGTCGTTGATCCGGAGACTGGCGACAAGCTGGCCACGAAGGTTGTGCAGACGGAGAAGGTCTCCGGCGCCGCCACCTTTACGGGCTCTGCCTCCGTTGCCAACAAGGTCAATGGCGATTCTTCCAATATTGTTCTGTCTGTCAAGGTGCTGGACACCGAGATTGAGCTGGCGGAAGCGACGCTGATCCGCGGTAAGTCTGCGACGAGCACCGCCATCGACCTGATGGGCGACTGGCACTTCGAGTATGCGAAGGGCAATCCGAATGGTTCCAACCCGCCGTACAGCATGTCCGCTCTGAGCGTGCCGTCCGGCAAGGCCACCTTCGAAAACTGGTCCGTTGTTCAGCCGGCGCTTGACTGGTGGAAGAATGGCTTTGGTAACATCAATCCGAGCACCGTTGGCTATCCGGCGTCTTGGCTGGAGTACTTTATTATCGGCAATGCGTACTATGCCAGAACCTTCACTGTCCCGGCGAACTTCGCTACCAGCGATATCATGTTCTCCGCCGGCCGTGTTGACGACCGCTGCGAAGTGTACATCAACGGCGTCCGCATCGGCGGCACCGGCATCACCGAGGCGGGCCTTTCCTCCGGCGAGTCCGCTTGGGAAGCCTACAGCGCGTTCCCGGTCGATTCCAGCATCCTGAATTACGGCGGCGAGAACATTGTTGTCCTCCGTAATATCAATGACGGCATGGGCGGCGGCGGCTGGTATCAGGGTCCGGTGGGCCTGTATGCCGGCGCGGCGTTTGACGCTGTGAACCCGGATGCCTACGATCCGTACTTCTATGAGGAAACCTTCGAGTCCAAGTATGCGGCCAGCCTGCTGGGCAAGCCGAGCCCGTACGACAACCCGTACCTCATCTACCTGCCGGAAGACTACTACGAGACCGATCGCTACTATCCGACCGTCTACCTGATGCACCAGTACAACTCCACCCACACCTCCTACAAGACGGACTCTGTCAATGATCTGTTCGATGCGGGTGTGAAGGAAGGCCTGTTCGACGAATTCATCGTCGTCATCCCGAATTCTCAGGAGAGCAGCTGGTGGCGCGGCGACTGGCAGAAGATGGTCACCGAAGAGCTCGTTCCGCACATCGACGCGAACTACCGTACCATCAAGGATGCGCGCTATCGCCTCACCGCCGGCTGCTCCATGGGCGGCCAGGGCGCGTTCGGCATGGCTCTGTGCAACCCGGATACCTTCTCCGGTGCGATCTCCTTCTTTGGCGCCTTCAGCATGGGCGGCAATACCAGCCCGCTGACCGTTGTGAAAAACGAGTCCGCTGAGTACATGGACAACTTCGCGATGTACTTCTGCTGCGGCAACCAGGACGTGTACAGCTTCGGCCAGCCGGCCATCGAGCTGAACCAGGCGCTCGAAGCGATGGGCGTGGATCACTACTTCTTCATCGATAATGGTGAGCATAACAGCGAGTTCTACCTCCCGCACTTCAACGAGGCCTTTGAGTACGTCTGGAGCGAGATGTATGACGACGCCGTGCTGGAAGGCGGCGACAAGAGCAAGGAGAATGTGAAGCCGAACCTGCGCAGCATGGCTTATGCGAGCCTGGAGCAGAACAACGGCACTGTGATTCCGGTGTTCGCTGTGAACGAAGGCATCACCAAGTACTACAACAGCATCCCGGCTTCTTCCTACACCAAGAACGGAACCCCGGCGCTGAATATCCCGCTGCGCATTACCCTGACCCAGAATGGCAAGAGCTATCGCGCGCTGCTGCGCGACAACAGCATCGAGCAGGGCGTGAACGTGGTTGTGCTCGACGCGCTGACCGCTGAGGATTTTGCTCCGCTGGGCAACAGCCGCAATGCTACTGCGCTGGATCTGAACAAGTCCTACTCCGTCAAGATCGAAGGTGCGATCTTCGATAACGATTGGGTGGAGCTGAAGAAGGTTCCGCATGATCTGCTGGCCGTTGCGCTGCCGAATACCGGCGATAACAGCAACATCGTGCTGCTCGCGCTGGTTCTGGCTGCTGCTGTCAGCATGATGGTGGTGCTCAAAAAGAAGAGCCGCGCCTGATCACAGGAAACATAAGTCAATCAAAAAGGAGAACGGGAAACCGTTCTCCTTTTTCTGTTGCACAGGAATGCGTCATTCGCAGGCGATCCAAGACTTGGCCCGGGAAACCGGCACGACGCCCGCGCTTGCCGCCGCGCACAGCGCAGCGCCGAAGGCGGCCTCCTCGCGCTGAGCGGGCAGGGTCAGCGGCAGGGCAAAGGTATCGCGCAGCAGCATGCGCAGCACGGGGTTTTTCTGCACGGCGTTGCCCGAGGCCACCAGCGTATGCACGAGCGGATGCGCGGCGGGATCAAACGCGGCGGCAAGCTCGTCCACCATGCCCTGCAGCACGCCCAGAATCATTGCACCCGGGGTGAAGCTCTCCTCCCCGATCTGGGACATGCTGCCGCGCAGCGAAGGATCCTCGCGTGTGCCGCAGAATGTCGTGCTGACATGGATGTGCGTTTTCGCGCGATAGGCATCAAGCGCAAGGCGGTTCATCGTCTCATACTGGGATGATCCTTCGCAGCTGGCAGCACGCATGTATTCGGCAAAGAAGCGCTCGAGCATGGCGTATGCCCTGCCGCCGCACAGCGCGCTTTTGCACAGCAGATACCTGCCGCCGGGATACGGGCGGATTTCGCAGCCGGGCGGCGCAATGGGCGAATTGGTAATCAGCGAAAGCTGGCTGCCAGTGCCGTAGTTGACCAGCACGCTGTGCGCCTCATCGCGCACGCTGCCGTAGAAACTGGCTTGATTATCGCCGATGGCTGCGCACACGGGGATGCCGTTATGATGGCCGCAGATGCATTCGCCGGTCGTGGTTTCGGGTGCGGAAAGGGGCAGGCCCAGCGCGTGCAGGGCGGACGCATCGAATCCACCGCGCGCCAGATCATACAGGCCGAGGCTGGCGGCGTTGGTGGCGTGTACAAGCGGCGTGCTGCGCCCCGTCAGGCGCATGACGATATAATCCATGATCGTGCAGTACTGTGCGGCCTGCGGCGCGAGCGCGCCCTGCCGGGCGAGCGCATAGAGCGTCGCATGCCCGTAGCCGGGATAGACGCGCATGCCGGTCTTCTGGCGGATTTCATCGCAGAGCGCTTCATCGGCAAGCGGGCATTGCCAGGTATACAGCGGCGATACGGGCGCGCCGCACGCATCCAGGCAGACCACGCCGTGCATCTGGCCGGTGACGCCGATGGCCAGGACGCCGGGATATGCATGCAGCAGCGAAGAAACCGCGCCGAGCGTGAGTTCTGCGACCCGCGCAGCGCTCTGCGTGCCCGGGTCGGGCAGGACGCTGTCGTTGGGGATGGTGAGCGTATGGATAATGCGCGCCTCGGCGCTGGATACGACGGCGAAGCTCAGCGTCGTCGTGCCGATATCCACGCCCAGAAAGCGCGCGTCTGCATGGTTTGAAGCGTTCATAGGTTCCTCCTGTACAATCGATGTTCTTATTATACGACAAAAAACGTCTGACAGGAAGATGGACAAAAAACGTCGCGAAGGTTGAGAAAGCTGCGCTGTTATGCTACAATAAATGCGCTCAAGGAGAGAATCACCGCGTATGCGGCGGATTTTGTAAGAAAAGCCCGCCGCTTTTGGAAGGAGAACCTGTCATGAAAAAGAGAATTGGCCTGATCTGCCTGCTGCTGTGCGTGCTGCTGGCGTCTACGGCGTTTGCCGCCTGCGAGAAGGAAGAGGACCACCGCTATGGCCCGTGGAAGACCAAAACCACGGCGACCTGCACCCGTCAGGGCCATCAGTTCAAGTATTGCTCCAAGTGCGATCACTGGGAGCAGCGCCATACCGCCAAGCTGCCGCACACGCCCGGCGAGATGACCGTGACCAAGGAACCCACCTGTACCGAGACCGGCAAGCAGGAGGCGATCTGCCAGGTGTGCGGCAATCTTGTGCGCTATACCATCGACAAGCTGCCCCACGCATACGGCGAGATGACCGTTGTGCAGGAGCCGACCTGCGTGAAGGCGGGCAAGGGCGAATACACCTGCGCCGGCTGCGGCCGCAAAAAGACAGAAACCCTGCCGAAGCTCGGCCATGAATGGGGCGAGGAGCGCGTTGTGAAGGCGCCGACCTGCAAGAACCAGGGCGCGGGCGAGGAGACCTGCGCACGCTGCGGCAAGACGCAGAGCACGAAGATCGGCCGCCTGGATCATGTGTACAGCGAATGGAACGTGACCCGCGAGCCGGAGGGCAAGCGCAAGGGCATCCGCGAGAGTGTATGTACCCTGTGCAGCCATGCTGTGGAAGAGTATTTCTATCACGACGGCACGCTCTATCAGGATATGGAGCCCTGCGAGGAGGTCATCACCCTGCAGGAGATGCTGCGTGATCTGGGTTACTACAATGGCGCGATCCGCACCGGCCAGTTCGGCAAGCTGACGACCACCGCCGTGGCCCGCTTCCAGGAGGAGCACGACCTGAACGCCAGCGGTGTGGCGGATGCAGCGACGCTGGAAAGCCTGGAGGCGGCCTGGGAGGCGGCCACGGGCAAGGATGCGGACGCCCTGAAGCCCGAGGAGATGGAGACCGCCGAAGACGCGAAGGCCATCTGATTTTGATCCGAAAAGAAAATATGAAGCGCCGCTGCCCGGATGGGCGGCGGCGCTTTAGCGTATACGTAAAGAATTTCAGGCGAAGATGATCGTCAGCAGCATGAAGAGGATGAGGCTGATGAGCGTCATGGAAGAGAGAGAAGAGGAGATATCCGTGCGTTCCTCCTCCACATCTGCAAACACAGGCAGCACATACGGCGGCGGCAGGATGAACAGAAGGACCAGCGCGCCCATATGCATCATGCCGCCCAGCAGCAGGCGATCCACAGCAAGCACAGCGGCAAGCGCCAGCGCGCTGATCAGGATGCGCAGCGCAGCGAGGCGGAAGGTCTTGCGCCAGCGGATTTCGCCGGGCACGAGATCGTAGCCGATGGTCAGCAGGATTACGGCGCTGGTCGGCGCGCTGATAAAGCCGGTGACGGCGTCCAGCACGCCCGCAAGGCCGCTCGGCCTGAGCGCCTCATACAGCCCGCTTGCGCCGATGAGGATGCCCGCGCCGATGGCCCATACGGTGGGCGCGTGCGCAGCCTCGCGGATCACACCGCGGAGGCCGCCCTGGCCGGCCAGCAGCGCCTTATAGAGCGTGAAGACAAAGAGCACCTGGCCCAGATCCACGATGGCGAACGACGAGGTCGGCTCGCCGGGGAAGAGCAGCGCAAAGAGTGCATAGCCCAGCATGCCCGCCTCAAATCCCGTGGCCAGATAGGGCGAAAGCCTGCCGGGAATGCGCATGGCGCGGCACAGCGCATGGCCGAGCACAAGCATGAGCACGCACACGGCGAAGATCACCAGCGGCACGACGATGCTCCTTGCGCTGTAGCTGGCCGTGGCAAAGGCGTTGAGCATCACGGCGGGCAGCGTGATATTGACGGCGAATGTCTTCATGGCGCCCACGCCCTCGCGGGAGATGATGTTTTTCCTGCGGCAGAGCATGCCGATGAGCAGCATGATGAATACAGGCAGGGCTTTTTCCAGAACGGTGGTCAGGGTCTGCATGGCGTTTCCTCCCGGAATGATTTACATGCGCTTGAAAATGAGAAAGAGCTTGCGCATCAGCGGAATGTAGGTGGCGATGAAGATCACTGAAAAGATGGCGATGAGCGGGGCGCGCTGGCTTTGCGGCAGCAGCAGCCCGACGATGACGCCCATGGAAAACAGGCAGAACTTGATGGCGGTCAGGGTTTTCCAGTCGGATTCTCTGAGATACTGGTTGGCTGCGTCAAAGAGCTTCATCATGCGTCCCTCCCATTCGGATAAATCGATCTGTAAACAATATAGCATGCAGAAAAAAACGTGTCAATGCCCCTGAAAAACAGGTGGGAACCGCCTTTCTTTTCGACTGGCTTTGTGTTATGATGGGCATAACGATACAGCGAAAGGACGCAATCGATATGGCGAAAAAGATAGCCCGTACGATCCTGGGCATTCTCCTTGTGTACAGCGCGGTGGCCTTTGCCATCAAGGCGGGCATCGGCGTGCTGCCGGTGGACGCCGCCATTACTTCCATTGCCACGCTGATTGGCATGAAGGTTGGCACATTCTCCATGCTCTTTCACGGCAGCTTCTTCCTGGGGCAGATTGCCATGGAGCGCAGGGATTTTAAGAAGACCGAGTTTCTGCAGCTGCTCTATATCACCCTGGGCGGTTCCGTGCTCAATTTCTTCCTCTATACCGTGCTCAGGGACGTCAGCTTCTCCTTCTATCCGCTGCGCCTGATCGTATGCGTTCTGGCGTTTGCGGTCAGCTCGTTCGGCTGCACGCTGGTGCTGGAGACACACCTGATGCGTACGCCCATGGAGGGCTGCATCCAGATGATCGCCGAGCGCATCGGCACCACGATGGGTAAGCTGCGCCAGAAGATCGACGTCGTGCTGGTCATCATCAGCGTGGTCATCAGCCTGGCGTTCGGTGTGGAATGGACGCTGCGCGAGGGAACGATCATCGCCGCGCTCATCTTTGGACCGATGTTCGATTTCTGGAAGAAGTACGTGTTTTCCAGAGATAAGTAATTCCGTCAATCAAGCCGGCCGGAGTACCCGACCGGCTCTTTTACAGCAGGGAGGTATACGTGATGAAGCATGTTCAGGGCAAAGCCGAAGTGTGGGTTGAGCGCATTACCCTGCCCACTTACGGCATCGGCAAGCCGGACAAGAACCCCATGTTCCTGGAAAAGCGCGTGTATCAGGGCTCCAGCGGCAAGGTCTATCCGCTGCCCGTGGTGGATAAGATCCTGGATGAGAAGACCGACCAGCCCTATACGAGCATATGGCTGGAGAACGACTACATCCGCGTGATGGTGCTGCCGGAACTGGGCGGCCGTATTCAGCGCGCCTATGACAAGACCAACGGCTACGACTTCGTATACTATAACGAGGTGATCAAGCCGGCGCTGGTGGGCCTGACCGGTCCGTGGATTTCCGGCGGTATCGAGTTCAACTGGCCGCAGCATCACCGCCCGACCACCTACGGCCCGACCGACTGGAGAATCACGGAAAACGAGGACGGCAGCTGTTCGGTGGAGCTCTCCGAGGTCGATCAGATGTATGGCACGAAGGGAAAGATGACCTTTACCGTCTATCCGGACAGGGCGTATATCGAGATCAAGGGCCAGCTGTATAACCGTACCAGCCTCCCGCAGACGTTCCTGTGGTGGGCCAATCCCGCTGTGGCGGTGAACGACAACACGCAGAGCGTCTTCCCGCCGGACGTGACGGCCGTGTTTGACCACGGCAAGCGCGACGTGTCCACCTTCCCGATTGCCACGGGCGTGTATTACAAGCACGACTACGGCGCGGGCGTAGATATCTCCCGTTACCGCAACATCCCCGTGCCCACAAGCTACATGTGCGCACATAGCGATTATAACTTTGTGGGCGGCTACGACTACGGCGTGGATGCAGGCATTCTGCATATTGCGGATCATCATGTATCCCCGGGCAAGAAGCAGTGGACCTGGGGAAACGGCGATTTCGGCCAGGCATGGGACCGAAACCTGACCGATGCAAACGGCCCGTATATCGAGCTGATGACCGGCATGTTCTGCGATAATCAGCCGGACTTTACGTGGCTGAAGCCCTTCGAGGAGAAGACCTTCACCCAGTACTTCATGCCCTACAAGGCGGCGGGTTATGCCAAAAACGCCAGCAGCGAGATCGTGCTCAACCTGGAAAAGCAGGATGGCGCAGCGAGGATTACCGTATACGCGACGGGCGTGTACAAGGATGCGCGCGTGGTGCTGACGGCAAAGGACAGCGTGCTTTTCGACAGGACGACGATCCTCAGCCCGGTGGATGTGCTGCGCGCCGATGTGAATACCGATGTGGACGAAACGGCGCTTGTGCTGGCCGTGTATGACTGCCGCGGCAGGAAGATGCTTGACTATGCGCCGGCGGAAAAGAAGATTGAGCGTATTCCCGATCCTGCGCCTGCAGCGAAGCTGCCGCATGAGATTCTGACGAACGAGGAGCTGTATCTGACGGGCCTGCACATCGAGCAGTACCGCCATGCGACGTATCTGCCTGATGCGTATTATCTGGAAGCGCTGAAGCGCGATCCCGGCGACAGCCGCGCAAACATTGCCTATGGTCAGCTGCTGCTGCGCCGCGGCCTTTTTGGGAAGAGTGAACCGTATTTCCGCGCGGCCATCGATCGCCTGACGGACCGCAATCCCAATCCATATACCGGAGAGGCACATTTGAATCTTGGCCTTTCCCTGCTGTATCAGGGCCGGGATGATGAGGCATACGACGCATTTTACAAGGCGACCTGGACGGCTGCCGAGCAGGAAGCAGGCTTCTATTATCTGTCTGCCATCGACTGCAGGCGCGGGGAATACCGCCTGGCGCTGGAGCATATCGACCGCAGTCTCGTGAAGAACTATCACAATCTCAAGGCGCGCGCACTGCGCGGCATGATTCTTGGCGAGCTGGGCCGCTGCGGCGAGGCGGAGCGCTGGTATGCGCAGAATCTGGAACTGGATGCGTTTGATTATGTCTCCTGTATTGAATCCGGAGATATCGATTGTGCGCTCAGGCTTATGGGCGATCGCGCCAGCAGCTATATCGAGTGCGCGATCGACTATGCCGAGGCGGGCTTCTATCGCAGGGCCGTTGCCGTGCTCGATCTGTGCAGGGATTCCAGCCCGATGCTCGCCTATCACAAGGCGCTCTATGCCGGAAAATACGATGAAGCGCTGGCCGGGGAGGCGCTGCTGGATGCGGCGAAGCGCCCGAGCCTGTATTGCTTCCCCAACAGACTGGAGGATATTGCCGCGCTTGAGCACGCGCTTGCCCATCATCCGGCAGACGCTAAAGCGCCGTATTACCTCGGCTGCCTGTGGTATGATAAGCGTCAGTATACGCTTGCCGCCGATATGTGGGAAACGAGCGCGCGGATGGACGGTTCTTTCCCGACGGTATGGCGCAACCTGGCGCTGGCGTATTACAACAAGCAGAGCAGGCCGGAGAAAGCGCGCGAATGCCTTGAGCGCGCCTACCACCTGGATGAAACCGACGCGCGCGTGCTGCTGGAGCTCGATCAGCTTTACCGCAAGCTGAATATGCCCATCGTTGAGCGCTTTGCCTTCCTGGATGCCCGCAGAGACGTTGTGTTCGTGCGCGACGATCTGACGATCGAATACTGTGCGCTGCTCAATAGCCTGGAACGCTATGAGGAGGCGCTGGACATCATCATGGCGCGCCGCTTCCATCCGTGGGAGGGCGGCGAAGGCAAGGTGACCACGCAGTATGCCGCAGCGCTGACGCAGCTGGCGCGCAGAGCCATGGCGGCTGGCGAAGCGGCGAAAGCCAAAGTGCTGCTGGAGCGTGCGCTCGTCTTTCCGCATAACCTGGGCGAGGGTAAGCTCGAGGGCGCGAAGGACAACAATATCTACTATTATCTCGGCCTGTGCGAGCGCATGATGGGGAATGAAGAAGCTGCCGCCGCGCACCTTGCCCGTGCAGCCAGCGGCGATGAGGAGCCGGCCAGCGCCATGTATTACAACGACCAGCCTGCGGAGATGATCCTCTATCAGGGTCTGGCCGCGCGTGCGCTTGGCGACGAGGCGCGGGCGAGCGCCCGATTCCATAAGCTGATTGCCTACGGCGAGAAGCACTATTACGACAAGGTGACGATCGATTACTTTGCCGTGTCGCTGCCGGATCTTCAGCTCTTTGAGGAGGACCTGTCCGTGCGCAATCGGGCGCACTGTGAGTATCTGATTGCCCTGGGCAGCTATGGCCTGGGCGATAGGCAGCGTGCCGAAAAGTGCTTTAGCGCTGCGCTTGCCATCGACTGCGCGCATCAGGGCGCGATGATGCATAAACAGCTGCTGTAACACGACAAAAAACCGCCGCAGGCTTTGCCTGCGGCGGTTTTGATATGCAGCGAAGAAAGGGAATGCTTACAGGAAATCACGGAAATCCGCGTGGATGCTGCCGTATTCTGCAATGGCATCCCGGATATCAGCGCGCAGCAGGGAAACCTGCTCCTGATCGGCAATGCAGAACTGAATGACTGCCTTTGCCCCGCTGGGATCGGCAATTACATCGCGGTAGTAGATGTAACTCTGATCCTGATAGGGATTGCCATCCGCATCCAGAATGCTGAAGGGGAGAATCATCCACTCGGAATCGCTGGTACAGCCGGACAGGTATTCTTCGTCATAGAACTTGAACGCTGCGCCGCCGGAAAAGAGAAGATCGTAATAGGCGCTTGTGCGGATGAAGGGCGCGTCCGGAGTGCTGATGCCGGAGTTTTCAAACATGAACAGCTGCATGAACATCTGATTGATACACAGATCCATGGCGCGCTCGGCGCTCCATTCAGCGGCAGGCGTATAGTCGGAGAGGAACTCGCTGATGAGCACCGTGTTGAGCAGTGCTTCGTCCTGCAGCTGCCTTTGGGCGAATACGGTCAGGTTCTGTCCATCAAGATTGACCGGACTGCAGGCGGGATCCGCCTGGTGGAACCATTCGGTTGCCATCGCGCTGAGTGTGATCTTGAAATCAAAAGCAGGGAGTCCGGTGAAGGATTCGTAGGCCAGTGCGGTACTCGCAGTGAGCAGCAGGGTGAAAGCGATAAACAGAGCGGTTATCTTGCGCAGCATGGGCGTTCCTCCTCTTTGGCATTGCGGTGATTGTAACTGACGGATTGCAGGCAGTGGAAGCGGCAGGGATTACAGGCAGGCGGCGGGGATGAAGCCGCGCACCGGCGTCTTGCCGTCAACCTCGACGTAGATCCATCCCTCCTGCGGATAGGTGGTCAGAACGGTTACCGGATCACCGGCATGCAGGGCCTTGAGGCCAGCCTGCGTACCCGCGGGATCGTCGGTCAGCATAGCGTCAGCGGTCAGGATGGACGGCGTATATTCAAAGTCGAGCGCCGGAATCTCGCAGAAGGCGGTAAAGTTGGCATTATGGATATAGCCGACGCGGGCGTGACCTTCATCAATCAGGTAGGTCACCATCAGCCATTCGCCGTCCCAGCCGTAGGCGAGTACGTCCTCGTTGGTAGAGAGGCAGGCACGACCATTGGCGCCGCGCAGGTAGTATTCGCCGGGGCCGGAGTAGACCGGAATATTGAGGTGCGGCTGCTTGAAGAACCAATCGGCCGAGCCAATATAGGGAACTTCGAGCGCCGGGTCATAGTCTTCCTCGCTGCAGCTCCACAGACCGGGTTCCGGCCCCAGGTCGGCGTTCTCGGCGCGCAGGTCCGCACGAACCTTCTTGATCAGGTCCATGTTGGCATATTCCACATTGGACAGGCCGGCATAGATTTCCGCGTTGGAAACGTCCTCATCTGCTTCGCAGAAGAGATGGCTGAAATGATCGGCGTACTTGCCGTTTTCATCGAAGTGGTAGCCGTGGCGGGCGACGATCTCGTTGAGCGCGTAGCCTAGCGCATCATAGGAGTATTCGCGCAGCTCACGCTCGGTGAGCAGTCGGGTGTTGCTGTCCTCGATGAGGACGTAGGGGCCGCAGGCAGAGGCGACGGCGCTGACAAGCACCATCAGGCAGCAGAGAATCATGGCAATGTTCTTTTTCATTTGTGTTTCCTCCTTGTTGTTTGGCGTTTGTGTTGTTTGCTTTCGATGGATATAGTATAGGCGAAAGAGAACTAACGAATCAAACAAGGAGGGGACAAAATAAACTAACGAAAAAGAATACAAAATGGAATTCGCCTAATGTTTTAGAGATTTGATCTAATGCAGGAGCGCGGAAAAACAAAAGACGCCGTCCGGGCGGATGGCCCGAACGGCGGGAATCTGGTATATGGAGCGGTGTTACAGATCGACGCCCAGGAAATGCTTGGCGAGAACACCGACCAGGAACGAGATCACGGCAACGCTGACGCTGATGCCTGCCATCTCCAGGAAGCGGGGCTTGAAGGGCTGATCCTGTGCGACGGAGGTATAATAGGTAAAGCCTGCGATGATGAGGATCACGATGGCGAGCATGCACACAAGCGCGGCGACATACTGGGCCGTGCCCAGCAGCAGATAGGGCGCAATGAGCAGAATGACGGTGATGAGATAGGCGATACCGGTATAGGTACAGGATTTGAGTGCATCGCTGCGGCCTTCGCTCCTGGCGGCCAAGAATTCACTGGAGGCCATAGAGAATGTTGCAGAGATGCCGATGATCAGGCCGGAAAGGGCGATCAGGCGAGTATTCTGCATGGCGAAGGTAAAGCCGGCGAGCGAGCCGGTGAGCTCGACAAGCGCGTCGTTGAGGCCGAGCACCATGCTGCCCACGTACTGAAGGCGCTCCTCGTCGAGCATGCCCAGCAGCGCCTGCTCATGCTCTTCCTCCTGCTGGCGGATAAGCGCGCTTTCTTCCACCTCGCGGGCCAGCCGTTCGTATGCCTGCTGCGCGTTTTCCTCGCCGCTTTCCATGAGCTTCACAGCGAATGTAAAGCCTAGAAGGCGCGCCAGCAGCTTGAATTTGAGCACCTTTGCGCGCTCGGGCTTCATGGATACGCCGGTGTATTTTTTCCAGATTTCGTAGTGCGCGTACTCTTCCTTGGCAAGGCGCAGAAGTACCTGCTTGTTTTCTTCGCCCTTGGCGAATCTGGCAATCTCTTCGTAGATGACGCTTTCGGTCAGCTCGTTTTGCTGCATCCGCTTGATGATCTCAAGGGAAGACGGTGATACGGTTTTCATATGGATCCCTCCATGCGCTTATGTATATCGTTGCTTCCATTATATGCCATCGGAGCGCCCGATGCAAGATGGTGCGGCGGGCAAGATTCCTGGACGCCGGCGGGAACAAAGGAAAGAAGAATGCAATGAAAAACAGGACGCTGCAGCATGCGGCGCCCTGTTTGTGTGTCATGGTTTGATCAGACTTCGGATTCGGTCAGCCAGCTCTTCCTGCGGAAGAACTGCTGATGGGTAAAGAGCAGATACAGCGCGAAGAACAGCGCCGAATACAGGCAGGGAGAGATGTTCTCGGCGTATGTATCGTTCCATAGGCAGTTGGCATAGCACACCAGAATGATTAGCTCGGTGCCCAGCCAGTAGACGCCCATCATGCGGAAGTTGATCACAGAGGCGATCAGGAGCAGGATGATGAGGAAATAAGCATAGCGCTCATGCATGGACGGAAGGAACAGCAGGCAAGTCCACAGGGACCAGATCATGACGTTGAGTATGTTTTCGCGTGTGAAGGGCATTTTCGTATGGAGAATCAGCAGCAGGCCGACGCCCAGAATGGCAATCGTAAGCCGCATCGACGTGCCGCGGAAGAACTCGTAGGAGCTGGTGATGAGATTCCAGACGGAGGGGAAGTTATGCGCCATGCCGGGCTGTACATTCGTCTGATCCAGATAAATGGTGATGGAATCCAGCGGGCCGCGGCCGCACAGCAGGCAGATCAGCACGCCGAGCGCAGGCACCCACAGGAACTGGAGCAGGCTGAAGCTGCGCGTACGCACGTAATAGTACAGAAGGAACGGCAGAAAGAAGATGGCCTGAAGCTTGAACTGGAAGGCAATGGAGAAGAAGATAAACGTGAGCGTATAGCGCTGCTTGAGCAGGAAGTATACGGACAGGATGAGAAAAAAGCAATAGATGGAGTCGCACTGCGCCCAGTATGCGGAATTGATAAACACAGAGGGCAGCAGGAGCACACCGCAGTAGACCAGCACAGCCTTGATTTTCTGATGGCAGAGCTCATAGGCGGTCAGGCCGGCAGCGAGTGCGAGCAGATAATCAAAGGCGACAGAGAGCCATTTGTACAGATAGAGGGAGAGAACGGGGATGTAGGTCAGCAGGCAGATCAAGAGCTGGTAGAGCACGTTGTAATTGCCGACCTGTTCGGAGATGGCAGGCAGACCGCCCTTGGCAGCGATGGTGCTGAACCACGGCTCCAGACAGGACCAGTAATCCACGGTGGTCATATTCATACCGTTGTAGCGGATGCGGTATGCGAGGAAGGAAATGATGCCGGCAAAGAGCAGCAGCATGTGCTTTTCGCACCAGTCAAGGATCTTCTTTTCGATGGATAGCATGGCGTTCACCTCGGAAAACATGATGTGGGCTAAAGGGTGTCAAGGGATGGGCGCAGCGTCAGGATTCGTCAGGCGGCGCGCAAAGCCTGGACTCGGCTCTGGCGAGCAGCTCGGAGATGCGCAGTGTGCGGAAGAGCTTTTCCCGCAGCACATCGATACCTGTGCAGAGCAGGTAAATGATCAGCGCACAGGCAAATGCAGATGGAATCACCAGAAGGGACGGAAGCTGAGCAAGTTGGTTTCCCAGGGGGATGATGATATGCCGGCGAATGAGCGGATGATCGTGAATCAGATACACGCTGAAGCTGGAGGATACAAGCAGGCGGAAAAAGCGATGGCTGCACGAAAAGGAAAGCCTTGAAAACAGCGCCAGCATCAGCACGGCGAGCACAAGCGTGGTCGGGGAATCATGGCAGATAAAATACCACTGGGTGACGGCTTTTCCTGTGAGCAGCTGGCTGAGCGGACGCAGGATGAAACCGGCGGAAGCCTGAAGCACACAGGCACCGAGAAGCAAAAGAGAAATTGCCCGGACAGACAGCTTGGAGAACGGATCGAATCGGCGGATATATGTGCCCAGCGCATAGAGAAGCAGAAGCCAAAGGGCATGGTTGCCGCTTGCCGTCAGAAACGGATCGTTGCGCAGGATATAGGGAAATACGGAAAAGACCAGAAACGCACTGCTAAGACAGATGGTGCTTTCCCTGCGGGACAGATGGGCGATGGCGGCGCGCACAAGCGGAGCGAGCACGAAGCAGCCGGCATATGCGGTAAAGTACCAGTATTGCCCCTTGAGCAGCGGGAAGAAAGAATCCCTGATATTTGCACGGCTTACGGCGGCGGGCGAAAGCAGCCAGATGACTGCGGTAATGCCCACGGAGTAAAACAGAACGCGCAGCCACAGCTGAATCAGGGACGCATACCGCTGCCTGGCATGATAGCCGACATATCCGGAGATCAGCGCGTAGCCGTCAACCGCTGCCTGGAAGATGGATTGCAGGATGATAAACAGCGTCAGGTTTGCCGGGGAAATTGCCTTGCTGCTGATCAGACCGCCATGTCCCTGAATGTGATAGAGAACAATCAGAAACATGCATGCGATGCGCATGAGATCAATGCCGGCGTGGCGCTTATGCTGATTGGTCACAGAGCCGCCTCCTTACGCCTGTTTTTTGCTGCATCTGGAAAGAACAAACGCGACCATATACGTCATGGCAAGGCATGCGGCCAACGAGAAAACGCAGCCGTATGTATAAGAGGTATCGAACTTGTTATATCTGGAATACGAGGGGATAATCAGCGAATGGACGAGATAGCATTCCATCGTGAGTCCGCCGATATAGACCAGCGGCCTGCGCGAGAAGAGGCGCGAAAGCATACCGCTTCCGACACAGAACACCATCAGCACAAGCGCATTGGGCAGAATCCAGGCGGCGTTCCATTCCATCCACTGGGCGCCCGGATGGCTCAGGGAGACAAACCAGTAAACAAGGGAACCGATTTCCAAAAGGGTGAACAGTGCGGTATGGCTGCCGCTGCGCAGCTTTTCAGCCATGGGACGGATCAGCACGCCGAGCGCCATGCTGCCAAAGTAGATGCCCAGCCTCGAAGGCGGGAAGATATAGTGAAGGAACTGCAGGAAGCCCTCGCGGGTGAAATAGCTGTAGACGAAGGTGCCGCAGTAAAACACGGCAATCATGCCAAGCAGGATATAGTTCTTTCCGGGCTTGCGGTTGATAGCGCGAAGCAGGAAGAAGAAGGGGATATTCAGGGCGGTCAGGAAAAGCAGGGCGGAAGAAAACCAGGCCGGACCATAGAAGGAAAAGAATCCGTCGGGGAACCAGGATTGGATGCACAGAATATGCTTGACCAGCTGCACCAGAGGCTTGATCAGGTTGCCGAAATGTCCGGTTGAGAAGATCTGCGGAATATCGGAAAATGCGACGGCATAGAGCGTTACCAGAAGATATACCGGATAGAACTTGGCGATTTTGCGATGCATGTATTGCCGGTAGGCCGGAAGCCCCGGCTTGATTCTGGATTCATCGAAGAAATAGCCGGTCAGAAAGCCGCTGAGCATAAAGAAGAAATTGACGGCAGAAATTGCGCCGAACCACTGAGGATAATTGAAGAAATTCCAATGCCCGGCGTGGAGCATGAAGATATTGAGAAAAGCCAACGTACGCAGAAACTGCATCTGGTTCAAACGGGTGTTGTTCATAGTATCCAGCCTTTCGATGACCAAAATCGGATGCCGTATCTTCGCCGGACGTCAAGCGATGTGCAGGCAAAGAAGAAGGACGTCAACGGATGAAGCGAAAGCTCCGCCCTGAAATGCAGACAAAATCAACATTATACTGCATATTATACTTGAAGCGACAGCAAAAGACAATATACCACCGACGCTGCAGGCGGTTTTGGAGAGAAACCGAATGCCATGTCGTTTTCGATAGAAGAATCCTTGATTTACATCAGAGATAAAAAACAACCGCCGACAGCCGGAAGGCTTGTCGGCGGTTGCGCAACGCGTATGCTGTCCGCTTTTTGAGGATCGCATCAGGGATTCCGAGCGCAGCGGGGATGATCGTCATGGAGATGCTTCGCCCACAGGCTGTATCTTTACAGCCTGACAGCACGCTCGTAGAGGACTTCGCCGCTGCGTTTATCGAGCACCACCGCGTACACATCCGCATCCGGATGCGCGGAAAGCAGGAAGCTGCCGTCGGCTGCATTCACGGCTGCAGTTCCCATGCTGTCATCCAGTGTGACGCTGCCGAAAGATGTGCTGACAATACCGCCGCCCATGCATTCCTCAATCGATGCGCCGTTCCTGTCGATGACCGCCATATAGACTCCGCTTGCCGGCTGCATCAGCAGCTCGAGCGGCATCAGTGCGTCGGACCAGACGGCTTCGTCCATGTCCGATACCATCAGATGCCTGCGTCCGGCATTCTGTACAAGCTGCATCGCCAGGTCATCCGTATATACGGCGGAGTTCTCGGGGAGGAGAAGGATGGTGCTGAAGGACGGGTCGGCGAGCAGCATCAGGAAGCTGTAGGGTTCTGTCTCCTTGCGAAGACTTTGCAGCTTGAGCTCGCGGTATGCTGCATAATCGCTGTCCCAGGAGGCGTAGACGGATTCCCCGCGATGGTCCGGCAGATCATAGGATTGCGACAGATGCTGCCCGATAAAGTCTGTTACCTTCCATGCGCCGGAAGGATTGAGGTGCGAAGCCGGATCATAGCAGTCCGTCGCGTAATCGACGATCTGGTCCATGTACACAAAGTCGAAGTACTCAATCCCGTATTCTTCCGCCGTATACATGACGGCGTTTGTGTAGAGCTGCTCCTCGTTATTGTTTGGGCAGGGATAGGGGAGATTGGTCAGCATTACGCGAATCCCCATATTCTGACAATACTCGATGAAGCGGCGCAAATAGACAAAGCCGAAGCCCTGTTCATCCGCTGTGCTGGCGGTGATTTCGTATGCATCCGGCGTTGCCACGGCGATGTTGCGTTCGCCGCCAAGTTCCTGATTGTAACAGGGCTTCAGGTCCTGCAAGGTGAGATCGCTCCAGCGCGCGTGATATTTGATAAAGGGAAAGATGAACTCCAGGCGCATGTCTTTGTAGCGCTGCCCGTTTTCGTCTGTAAGCAGGGGGTCGTCCATGAGATCGAAGATCGTCTCGAGCTTCACCCGGGATAACGGAAAACCATCCAGTCCGGTATGCACATCGCCGCTGGATTCACAGAGCTTCGCTTGTTCCCATATCTGATTGACGTCCAGGACGACGACCTTCGGCTTGCAGGCGAGGAGCGCATTGCGCATCACCCAGTAGGACACGGGAATTGGGAGATTGTAGTTGGCCAGATTATAGGATGCAATGCCGTAATTCTCCCACAGTTCCATGGGATAGATCCCGCTGTAGGCATGGCTGTCGCCGAAGAACAGCACATCGAATTGCTCCGCACGTTCGAAAAAGGGCGCGATCTTTTCACGGCTTCCCTTGTACTCCAACACACGGCTGAGCCCGGCAAGCAGAGAGATCAGCACCGCGAGGAAAACCACGGCAGACAGAATGCGCTTGAGCGTTTTTTTCATAATCGGCACCTCAGAGTGGATTGAACATGAAGGGGGTCTCTCCCAATCGGCTTCTTGTTTCCTGTGAATAAGCGCCATCGTGCTTCAGAATAGGGGATACTGCAGGGCGGCGGCGTTCTCTGATCATTGACGAAGCGGTGAAGCCTGTAAGGAAATCCCCGCACGAAGGATGAGTATAAAAAACAACCGCCAACAGCGCGAAGCTTGTCGGCGGTTCGTGGTGCACCCAACAGGATTCGAACCTGTGGCCTTTTGATTCGTAGTCAAACGCTCTATCCAGCTGAGCTATGGGTGCTTGTCCGTTCGGAACGAAAATTATTATATCAGAGGGCGGGCGGATTGTCAACACATTTTTTTCACTTTTTTCAATGGTTTTTGTGTGGCGTATCTGGAATCTGTACGACTTTGTTTTCTTTTGCACTTCGGCTTGTCAAATGGGTTTGTTCATGGTATTCTCTTTCTTAGATTAAGCGATGCGATGAAAGCGATGGGATGTATATGGATAACATCGATAGAAAGATTCTGACGATTCTGCAGGAGAATGCACGTACGCCGCTTAAGGTAATCGCGGAGCAGGTGTTTTTATCATCTCCTGCGGTCAGCTCGCGTATTGAGCGCCTGGAGGGCGCCGGGCTGATCACCGGCTATCAGGCTCAGCTGTCGGCGGCGGCGCTGGGTTATCAGATCAAGGCGTTTATCGCGCTGGAGGTTGAGCCGCGCCAGAAGCCGGAATTCTATCCGTATATCGAAGGCTGCCCCAATGTGATGGAGTGCAACTGCGTGACGGGCGATTACTCGATGCTGCTCAAGGTCTGCTTCCGCACGACGCAGGAACTGGATCAGTTTATCAATCAGCTCGACCGCTTTGGGCGCACACGCACGCAGATCGTGTTTTCCACGCCGGTGGAGCACAGAGGTATTCCTGCGGGAGATGCGCAGTAATTAAAAATACAGAAAAGCAGGGCCGTGAAAGCCCTGCTTTTATGCTTGATCGGGGAAAACAAAGGAGAATGTTGTGCCCTTGCCTTCGTAGCTGGCTACGTCGATGGTGACGCCATGCCTGCGTGCGATCTCCTGTACGATCGCAAGGCCCAGGCCGGTGCTTTCGCGGGAAGCGTCGTGCGTGTGACGGAAGCGGTCGAAAATGTGACCGATTTCATCCGGCGCAATGCCGATGCCTTCGTCGGCGATGATGATCGTGGGCCTGTCGGGTAGAAGGCTCAGGCGGATGTGGCGGCCGGCAGGGGTGAATTTGACGGAATTATCGATGACCGCAAGCAGCATCTGCCGCAGGCGCGTGTAATCGCCCTCGAGCGTGAAGCGCCTGGCTGGCTCCTCACAGGAGAAGACGATGCCCTTGCGCTCACAAAGAGAGCTGGCGCTCATGGCGACGTCGCCCAGCAGCTCGGTCAGGTCCACTTCGCCCATGTTCAGCGAAAACTCCAGATTCTGCAGCCGGGACAGCTCCAGCAGATCCTGAATCAGGCGCTGCAGCCAGCGGCTTTCGGTGATCATCTGCGCGTAATAGGCGCGCGTATTCTCTTCGCCGCGGATGACGCCGTCGTTCAGCGCTTCCAGCGAGCCGCGGATCACCGTGACGGGCGTCTTCAGCTCGTGAGAGATATTGGAAAAGAAGATTTGCTGCTGCGTGCGCAGCTGCTCGTCGCGCTCGCGCGCCTGATCCAGGCGCTCGGCCAGGATATCCATAGAGTGCGCCAGAGAGCCGATTTCATCGCCGGAATCGATACGGGTACGTGTTTTGTACTGGCCGTCCGCCAGGGAAAGCGACACCTGCTGCAGCTTGGCGATGGGACGCGTGAACATGCTGGAAAAGAGGAAGGACAGCAGCACCGCCAGCGGGAAGGAAAACAGCAGGCTGTTGAGCAGAATGGTTGCGCTGGGAACCTGCGTGTAGCCCTGCTCGCGCAGGGTAGAGGTAAGCAGCACCACGCCCAGCACCCGGCTTCTGGCGTTCATCACCGGCATGGAGGTGGTCAGGTGGGTTTCGCCGTCGATCTGCGCCTGGATGAAGGGCGTTTTGCCCATGAAGCCCAGCGCAATGCTCTGCTCCAGATAGCTGGGCAGCAGCGGCTTGGAGATGGTCTGTACGACGCCGCTGAAGTAGCCGGTTACGTTGTGATGGGTATCCACGATATAGACCGTGCTGCCCGTCAGCTGCTCGATAAAGGCCAGATACGGCGCCAGCGTATCATCGCTGACGACGAAGCGCGTATCGTCCAGATTCTCGTATTGCGAGGGGGCGATCCACTCGGAAAGATTCTGCGCGATGGCATGCGCGTCGCGCTGCATGGTCTGGCTGTAATGGGCGATCGTCTGACGGCGCATCAGGCTGTTGTACAGAAGGCCGACGATAAGCGTGAAGACGATCAGCAGCAGCGCAAACAGGCGCATCAGCCGCCATGTGATGGAGCGGAACAGACGAATGCGATGGCTCACGGCAGCGTCCTCTCAAACTTGTATCCCGTGCCCCAGACCGTGGCGATATTGAAAAAATCGTGCGGATAGGCGTCCAGCTTCTGGCGCAGGCGCTTGATGTGGGAATCAACCGCGCGGTAATTGCCGACATGCTCGTAGCCCCATACCAGCGTGAGCAGGTTGTCGCGAGTGAATACGCGCCCCGGCGCAGCGGCCAGCGTGTAGAGCAGTTCGGTCTCCTTGCGGGTAAGGCTGAGCTTGTGTCCGTCCAGCGATACGCTCAGAGAGGGCAGGTGGATGGACAGGCTGCCGATGACCAGCGTCTCGCTGCCGCCCTGCGCGGGAATCCGGCGGCTGACGGCGCGGATACGCGCCATGACCTCGCCCGGAGAAAACGGCTTGACAATATAGTCGTCTGCGCCGATATCCAGGCCGAGAATGCGGTCTGCGTCCTCGTCTTTGGCGGTAATCATCAGGATCGGGATATTGGATACCTGGCGGATGCGGCGGCAAACCTCCAGGCCGTCTATTCCCGGAAGCATGATATCCAGCAGGATCAGAGAGGGAGAGGCGGCGTCAAAGAGAGAGAGCGCTTCCTCGCCGGAGCGCGCTGTCAGATAGGGCCAGCCTTCCTTTTCAATATATGGCGTGAGAATCTTCAGGATTTGCTCGTTGTCGTCGACAATCAGGATGGGGTTCAAGCATATTCCTCCGTTTCATCATGCGGCAAAATCAACCGGTTGATCTATGCACTATTTTATTGTAAAATATAGAACGATGAATGTCAATTTATTCGCAAATGAATTTGAGGAAAGATTGCGGCGCATGTGCAGGCGCAATCGGGTCGGGCATAATTTCAGATACGGAAGGAATGAACGCAGATGAAGAGAATTGCGCTTGCCGCAGCGGCGCTGCTGCTGATGGCATCGGCGGCGATGGCGCAGCAGCCGTATGCCGACGGCATTTACCGCGGCTTTTATTATGACGGCGGCATTGAGCAGATCGCCATTCAGTTTGAAATTCGCAACGCCGTGTTCGATTCCATCGTGTACCGCGGCGTTAAATACAAGGACGGCGACTACATGATCGAGGACGCCAGCGACGCGCAGAAGGCGACGCTGCGCCAGTATCAGCAGCTGGCCGATTACCTGGTGGGCAAGGGCGTGGAGGCGATCGACGATCTCTACAGCCCATATGATATCGTGGACGATGTGGATGCGGTTACGACCGCAACGATGCAGTCCTCCAAGCTGATTTCTGCCCTGTGGGACGGCCTCAACCGCCATCCCTACAAGCTTGTGGATACCACCAAGCTGCCCATGGCCGAAAGCTATGCCGACGGCACGTATCGCGGCAGCTATATGGAGGACGGCGGAGAAGAGGTGGCGCTGGAATTTGCGATCAAGGACAATACGTTCCTGGAGATTGCATACAGAACGCTGCAGTACAAGGGAGAGGACTATCTTTCGCCGGACGCCTCTGCGCTGGTCGGACAGGTGGCAGGCCAGTTCCAGGCGCTGCTGGACTATCTGGTGGGCAAGCCCATCAGCGCGGTCAACGATCTGTACAGGCCGGGCGCGATTGCACCGGATGCGGACGTCTTCTCCGGCGCGACGATCCGTGCGCCGAAGGTGATCTCCGCCATCTGGGATGCGCTGGGCCGCCATGCATACCGGCTGGATTGACAACAAAATCGCACGAATCCCCGCCTATGCGGGGATTCTTTTGCAGAAAGACAATAATTTCTCAAAAAGCCATACATTTGCCATAAATGGCCGATATACTGAGCGCCAGAAAAGCCTGAATACAGGCAAAACAAGAAAAGGAGATATGTTTGTATGAAGAAGGTTCTGCTTGTCGCGCTCGCGTTGCTCGTGCTCACCATGTCCATTGCCGCTGCTGAGGGCGAGATCAAGATCGGCCAGGTGCAGTATGCTGCCCACGGCACCAAGTGCTTCGCCGTGATGACCGTTGCCATGCAGGGTGACGTCATCGCCGACGCCTACATCGACGAGTATCAGTTCATGGCTGCCGGTTCTGTCGGCGTTCCGAACAGCGAGGCTGATTTCGGCACCGCTTTCCCGGAGGGCAAGGTTCTCGCTTCCAAGAAGGTCAATGCGGATGCGTACAGCACCAACATGGCCGCTGCCGGTTCTACCATCCATCTGATGGACAACTACGCCGCCATTGAGGCTTTCGTTACCGGCAAGACCGTGGCCGAGCTCGAGGCTGAGGTTGCCGGCAAGGACGCCGCCGCGATGGTTGACGCTGTTTCCGGCTGCACCCTGGTGGATACCCTGGGCTATGTCAACGGCATCATCGAGGCTGCCAAGGCTGCGAAGTAATCGAAAATCTCTTTATGGAGCTTCCGGAAATCCGGAAGCTCTTTTTAAATATAAAGACGGATTTGAAAATTTAAAAAGATCGATAAATATATGCCGAAAGCCATACTTTTGCCACAATTGATCGATATATTTAAATGCAATGACCGATCTCTGACGAGATGCGGGAAAACAAAAAAGGAGAGTATCCACATGAAGAAGATTCTGACTGTTGCGCTGATGACCGCCCTGCTGCTGGCCATCGCCACCACCGCCATGGCTGCTACCGGCCTGGGCTCCGTGACTTCCGTGAAGCTGACCCCGGCTGGCGATGCCGCCGGCAACGTGAGCGTCAACACCACCATGTGCGCCGTCACCCTGGATGACGAGGGCAAGATCGTGGCCGTTCAGTTCGACGTCGTGCAGCCGAAGGCCGCCTTCGACGCCACCGGCGCTGCTTCCGGCGACATCAACGCCGCTCCGCAGACCAAGAAGGAGCTGAAGGAAGGCTACGGCATGAAGGCTGTTTCTTCCATCGGCAAGGAGTGGTTTGAGCAGGCCGAGGCCCTGGAGGCCTGGTGCGTGGGCAAGACCGTTGCCGAAGTTTGCGCGATGCAGACCTTCGACCGCGGCGACGGCAGCCACACCATGGTTCCGGATGAGGCTGATCTGAAGACCGGCGTCACCATCACTGTGGGCGACTACCTGGCGGCCCTGCAGAAGGCTGCGGCTGTCGCGAAGTAATATCGACAACCTTCTTCTTTTTCTTTTCTCTACGGCAAAGGGACTTCCGCAAGGAAGTCCCTTTGTCGTATCTATGCATAGATAAATATAAATGCGATGTGTAAGAGGACATAAATTCCGCAGAATAAAACAAAATGTTGTCTAATTTGAAAAAAAGCCATACTTTTGACATAAATGAAAGCTATTCTATCCATCACAGAGATGGCACATCGTGCCGAATATACTGCGCAAACGCGCAAGGAGAGAAAGAATCATGAAGAAGATCCTGACTGCAGCCCTGCTGTGCGCCCTGATGATGGCGCTGGCGACCTCTGCCCTGGCGGCCACCGGCGTGGGCTCTACCACCGCTGTGTCCGCCGCTGCTGCGACCGCTGATGCGGCCGGCTCCGTGACCGTGACCACCACCATGTGCGCCGTGACCCTGGACGACGCGGGCAAGTTTGTTGCCGTCGATTTCGACATCATCGAGTCCAAGGCTGGCTTCGACGCCACCGGCGCCATCGCCGGCGAGGTGAACGCTGCGCCGCAGACCAAGGCTGAGCTGGGCGACGCTTACGGCATGAAGGCCATTTCCCCGATCGGCAAGGAGTGGTATGAGCAGATGGACGCCCTGGAGGCCTGGTGCGTGGGCAAGACCCCGGCTGAGGTGCTGGGCATGGCCTTTGGCCCGGACGGCAAGCCGACCGACGCCGACCTGACCTCCGGCTGCACCATCTACATCAACGATCAGCTCAAAGCGCTGGAGAAGGCTGTTGCTGCTGCGAAGTAATTCATCCAAAAAACAGAACGGATTCCCGAACGGGAATCCGTTTTTTATGTGCTCTGGACTTCATAAAAACGCTGCGGAACCGGAGCCTGCCGCCGGCGGCGGCACAGGCAGGCGGAACATTGGGAACTGCAGGGAGCGCTTGTGCGGCGATGCAAGCAGCCTTGAAAAAGGAGTTCGCGGATGATACCACCGCGCAGATTTCAGGGTGGCGGCCCTGCTGTTTCCTTTTCGTATTTACACGCCAGCTTCAGTTTCCGTGGGCACAAAATAATCGGCGTACTTGGTAAAGACCAGGCCGCCCAGACGGCGGATGCCGCCGTAAAGATGGCGGCGCATGAGCGGTTCGATTCCGCTCACGTCGCGCTCGTCGATCAGGCGCAGCATCTCCTCGTGATCCCGCAGCACGTCCTGAACGTTGCTGCCCTCGATGATATCCAGCGTGCAGAAACGCGTGTAGCTGGACTGCGGGCCGCTCAATCGCTCCCAGAGGAAGAGGTTGTTTGTGGCGCGGAACCAGATTTCGTGCATAGAGAGGTCGATGTTCAGAAAAACATCGGCGGGAAAACGCTGGGGATCGGTCATATAAACCTGACCGACATCACGCAGCTGGGAGAAGGCAAAGCGCACGCGCTCAGCGTCTGCGGGGGTACAGGTGAGGATGAAATCGCGCAGGACCATGCTTTCCACGGCCACGCGCTGGTAGATCAACTGATTGACGATGTTGTAATTGAGCCGGGTTACGATGCTGCCTTTGCGGGGAACGATCTGCACCAGGCCGTTTTCCTGCAGACGCTGGAGCACACTGCGCACGGGCGTGCGGGAAATGCAGAAGCGCTGACACAGATAATGCTCGCTGAGCAGGTCGCCTGGCTTGTGGTCAAAGCGCAGGATCTCTTCGGCGAGCGTCTGAAAGATCTGCTCGTGGTCACATGCTGTCTGGACGGTCATAATCATGTCATCCTTGTGAAATTAATATTTATATTATAGTTCGCCATCAAGAACATGTCAAGCAAAATTCAAAAACGGAAACATATCTTGTATACAAGATGGAGGTGAAAAAACAAACAAAAGCGTCGTATACTCTCAGATGAGATGTGGATAAAGCATGATCAGAGATTGTGCAATACGCAGGCGAATTTGAGAAACAGCGCAAAAAACTCGTCAGGATATCTTGTAATTGAGCGGCCGATGTGATAGTATATGTATACAAGATGGGTGCGCGTGGTCGCGCCGTCATAAAAACTATGGGAGGTACTCCAAATGAAGAAGTTCTTCGCTCTCCTGCTCGTCGCGATCCTCGCGCTTTCCTGCGTGAGCGCTCTGGCTGAGGATCAGTATGCGGCCCTGGGCAACTACACCATGATCGTGGGCCATGCCCAGCCGGAAAGCAACCCGCGCTACATCTCCATGGAGAAGTTCGCTGCCGACGTCGCCGAGAAGACCAACGGCCACGTGACCGTCGAAGTCTTCGGCAATGGCCAGCTGGGCACCGAGAAGGAAATGCTCGAGCAGGTCGTCGCTGGCGTGACCCAGGGCATGCGCGGCGGTCAGTATGACTTCAGCCCGCGTCTGCTGATGTTCACCCTGCCGTTCCTGGCCAACAACCGTGAAGAGGTCACCGCGCTGCTGCAGAGCGACCTGGCCAAGAAGGTTTCCGCTGAGGCTGCCGAGACCACCGGCACCGTCATCATCAACCTGTGCGATGCTGGCGGCTTCCGTCAGTTCTCCAACAACACCCGCCCGCTCACCAAGCCCGAGGATCTCAAGGGCCTGAAGATGCGCACCAACGGCATGAAGACCATCGACCTGACCTTCCAGGCCATGGGCGCCAACACCGTTTCCGTTCCGTACGCCGACCTGTACATGGGCCTGAAGACCTCCATCGCCGACGGTCAGGAGAATCCGTGGGTGAACGTCGAGGGCATGAAGTTCTACGAGG
>JAFQIF010000043.1 GCA_017397695.1 Clostridia bacterium | reverse complement strand
GAGTGAGAAGAAATTCAATCGTGTGTTACTGAAGATTTCGGGTGAAGCGCTTGCGCCGGAAGGCGGACGCGGCATCTCGATGGACTCGGTGGTTCGTATCGCTCAGCAGGTCTGCGCGGCGGCGAAAACGGCGAGACCCTCGACTGGCAGGGCAATCCGATCCCGCGCCTGTATCATGCGGGTGACATCGGCCAGCCCACGAAGTACCTGATCTCTGCCTTGCAGGGTTGTATGGCGCTGGGCGATATTGCCGGTGAAGCCTGCAGCCAGCTGGAATCCCACTGATGACCTCCTGATAGAATCCTCTGGATTCTCATCTCCTTCTTGCCTCGCGTCCACTTGTCAGGGCGCGAGGCTCTTTTGCTCTATCCGCGATTTGGCGATCACTTTTTTCGAAAATCTGATTCTTTGATACTTATGTTTTATAATGAATTTTTGGATAATTCAACGGAATCCCTATCAGTTCGTAAAGAAGCGGTTTGAAGACAACTATGCGAACTGGAATCAGATGTCTTTTGACGCTGAGAACAAGTTTGTTCCGAAGGCGAAAGCGGAAATGGAGGCAGAAGCCAAGGAGAAGGCTGAACAGGAAGCAAACAAGGTCATCGATATGCCCAAGGTTTCCTAAATGCTGGAAATAACAATCTGATCTTGAAGCTTCGTCAACGATGATAGCAGTAGCCGAGCCTGCAGAACAGCCGAATTCTTTTGAGACTGCCGGCAGCAGTTGGTTTTGAGAGCAAATAAAATTGACGATCAACCTGCCGGATGCTATAATTCAGCATATAAATGTCAAGCGCTTAACAAGGTTTTCCGTTCACGGATCATTTCACATATGGAGGAAAAGAGAATGGCGAGACGTTGTGCATCTCAGGCTGTGGCGTATTATCCTGTTTTGTCTGAGCAAGGAATCTGCTATATGGAAGACGGAAGTGTTGAGGTGAAGCTGCTTTTGCAGCAAACAGCTCAAAAGGTCTGCATCAAGCTCATGGACGGCCCGAGCTTTGATCTGAAAAAGGATGGGCATGGGGTATGGAACGGCCGGTTTGCGCCGGGCATGGGATTTCATTATGCCGACGTGATGGTTGACGGCGAAGCGGTACTCTCTCCCTATCTGCCGATCGGCTTTGGTGCTTCCCGGCCGATCAACTATATCGACGTGCCGGGAGAAGGCGACGATTTCTATCAGCCGCATGATGGTCCTCATGGAACGGTCGTGCGCCATTACTTTGAATCCAGGGTGACGGGTGAGTTGGAGAGCTGTCTGGTCTATCAGCCGCCGCAGTATGACCCGAGCAAGGAATATCCTGTGCTCTATCTGCAGCATGGCCTGGGCGAAAATGAGACGGGCTGGGTGCATCAGGGACGCGCCAATTTCATTCTTGACCGCTTGATTGGCAGCGGAGAAGCGAAGCCGATGCTGGTTGTGATGTGCAGCGGCATGGTGCAGATGCAGGGCGAATACGACTATGTCGTCTTCCCGCTGCTGCTGGTGGAGGACGTTATCCCCTTTATCGAGCGCACCTATTGCGTCATGGGCGATAAATGGCATCGCGCGATGGCGGGATTGTCCATGGGCAGCATGCATACGAGCATGGCGACGCTCAGCTATCCGGAGCGCTTTGGCTATGCAGGCCTGTTCAGCGGATTCATGCATCATCTCTGGAAGGAGGATCAGCCGCATCTCAAGGCGCTGGATGATCCCGAGCGCTTTGCAGCGGATTACCGTGTGTTCTTCCGTGCGATGGGTACAGATGATCCATTCTTTGCGCATTTTGAGGGGGATGATGCGCTGATCGCGGAGAAGGGAGTCGGTGCGTCAATCACGCGCAAGCTGTACGACGGCGGCCATGGATGGCAGGTCTGGCGGCATTGCCTGCATGATTTCCTGCCGATGATTTTCCGGGAGGACTGAACGATGATTACACAGCTGACGGATTTCATCTGGCGCTATCATGATGAAATGGGCTCCACGTCGTATCTGATCGTGGGAAAAACGCGCGCGGCGATGATCGACTGCGGCGGCGCAGGTAAGCAGCTCATGTCATGGATTCGCTCGATTACGGATCTGCCCGTTATCCTGCTGCTCACGCATGCGCATCCCGATCACTATGGCTCTGCAGCGGAGTTTGACGAGGTGTGGCTGCATGAAGACGATATAAGCGCGCTGCCTGTCTTTGAGGAGGCGTTCTCCGTGATGGGTATGAGGCCGCTTGACAGGAAAAAGCTGCATTCTTTTGCCGATGGTCATGTGTTTGATCTCGGCGGAGAAACGCTCATTGCATGCGCGCTGAAAGGACACACGCCGGGATCGGTTGTGTTTGTCGATGAGGCGCAGCGCTGCATCTTCAGCGGCGACGCCGTGGGCAGCGGAGATATCGTGCTGATGAGCGTGCCGCTGGCGTATGATCTTTCGGATTATAAGAGATCGCTGGTGGCGTTTCTCGAAAGGAGCGAGCCGTGGGCGAATTATACCTGGCATGCGGGGCACTATCATCAGGCGGACAGGGGAGAGGACGAGCCGCCCAATACGCCCTGCCGTGAGCTGGCTGCAGATATGGCGATGCTGTGCGGCGAGCTGCTTGAGGGAAGCATAGAGGGAGAGAAAACACAGGAGATTTTCGCCCCCAATGGGATAGCGAGAAGGGCGTACATGGGCCGTGCGGGCATTGTGTACAGCGATGAACAGGTGAAATAAGTGGTATCCCCGGACAGTGGTAGCGTTGTTTGGGGATATTTCTTAATGCTATATCGAATTCATTGTATGAATGGAGCGAAATGTTATAAATTCTGACGTAGGATTTACGCCGATCTGACAATATTATGCATGTCAAACGATTGACATAAATGGGCGGAGCGTGATATACTCGATTTAACAGAATCTGCATGTGATGCGGATATCAATCAGAAAAGGAGAATGTCTATGTTCAAAAAGCTTATCTCTCTCCTGATCGCGCTGGCGCTGATGCTGTCTCTGGCAGTTGCAGTTGCCGAGCCTGTCACCATCTCCTTCTATTCCACGCAGGCCGGCGTTGACGAGGCGACCGTTGCGCTGCTGGGCAAGTTCATGGAGGAGCATCCGGACATCAAGGTTGAGTATTATCCCTGCGGCGACGATCAGCTGGCAGCCTGGCTGGCGCTGTATTCCGCCGGCACCGCGCCGACCGTCTCCATGCTGGACGTCGGTCAGATCCTCAACTACAGCGACTATATGTACAACTTCAACGATGGCAACACCGAGTGGATGAGCGACGTCATCACCGGCTGGAACTACGTTCAGAAGGAAGGCTCCGACGCCATCTACGGCATCCCGAGCAGCTATCAGGGCTTCTCTCTGATGTACAACAAGCGCCTCGTCGCCGAAGTGCTTGGCGCGGACTTCGATGTGAACACCGTCAACACCAAGGACAAGCTCATTGAGTTCTTCGACAAGTTTGAGGCTGCCGGCATCCCGGCGACCGTCGTCTTCAGCGCTGACTGGGCGCTGGGCGCGCACTATCTGGGCTGCCAGCTGTTCTCCGAGTGGCTGGGCGACAAGGACACCCAGCGCGCTGTGCTCAAGGGCCTGTATACCGGCGAAACCAAGCTGATGGAGCTTGAGCACTTCCACAACGTGATGGATATGTTCGACGTTCTCAAGAAGTACAACATCAACAAGGCTGACCCGCTGGCCGACACGCAGGAAGGCGACCTTGAGATGCTGGCCACCGGCAAGACCGCGACCATGTTCCAGGGCGACTGGAACTGGCTGCAGATTCAGACCTTCGCTGAGCGCGACGATCTGGGCTTCATGCCGTTCCCGCTGACCAACGACGAGGCCAACCCGCTCAACGGCACCATCCGCGGTTCCTGCCCGAAGGGCTACTGCGTGGATATCTACCAGAACACTCCGGAACAGCAGGCCGCCGGCGTTGAGCTGGCCAAGTGGCTGGCCCTGTCCGACGCGGGCAAGGAATTCATGATCACTCAGCTGGGCTCCACCCTGCCGTTCACCAACGTGACCACGCCGAACGGAAACCCGCTGGCCGTTTCCACTCAGGAATACCTCGAGGCGGACAAGGTTCTGGATATCAGCACCTATATCTGCGAGAGCCCGACCGACTTCTGGCTCATCGTGGGTCCGTATATGCAGGCGTACCTCGTCGATCAGATCGACCGTGAGACCCTGGCTGCTGAGATCGAGGCCTACTTCCAGGATCTGTAAGATCCATCCATCGTTTGTGCTTCAAATAAGAGCATGACATAATCTCGTTGAGATGGGGCAGGGCTTGCGACAGTCCCTGCCCCTTTTTTTCAAAACATGAGAGGGGGAAGACCCGATGCTAAGTGCGCAGAAGCGGGATACATGGAAGCTGATCCTGCTGTTTTTCCTGCCGGCAGTATTCATCTGGCTGACGACGCTTGTCATTCCG